>JUNU01000078.1 GCA_001067655.1 Neisseria lactamica | reverse complement strand
GACGGACTGTTAATCCGCAGGTCCCTGGTTCGAGCCCAGGTCGGGGAGCCAAATTTTAAAAGCCTGAACACAATGTTCAGGCTTTTTTGTTTACCGCCACTACTTTAGCTTCTTCAGCATTCTTCTTCGGGTGCTTCCCTAATCCAAACATCCTTGTACTTGTATTCCATACACACTCAACATGAATAGAAACTTGGATGCCCTCAATAGCCTAATAAATAGATATTAAATGAAGCACACCCTGAGCACTCACATAAATAAAAACATTATTTTTTCTAAATACATATATTGATGCATTCTTCCCACATTGCCAATCGTACTTTGAAGATTACCAATCTTTCCGCTTTCAACAATATCACTAACTAAATACGGTTCGCCTTGATTCATTACCATTTCCTTACGCACATTTCGTTTTATACTCACTAAAACTTTTTAATCAACAACCTTATGAATTTTAATTCTTTTCATAAACCCAGGTCGTCTGAAATTTTTCAGACGACCTGTTTGCTTCTTTATTTCGACCAACCTCCGCCCAATGCCTTATACAGCGACACCAGCATCTGCGCCCTTGCCAGCCGCGCTGCGATTAGGTTTTCCTGCATTTGATCTTCAGCGATGTGGGCTTTGAGGGCGACATCCAGCGTTTTGTAGCCGTTGCGGAACATTTTTTCCGTATCGGTCGCGTGGCGTGCTGCCTGATGGTGGGCGGTTTGCAGCAGTTCGGTTTGACGGCTTAGCGATTCCACGCCTTGATATGTGCTGTCCACTTCGCCCAGCGCGGTCAGGAGCCGTTTGTCGTATTCCAGCAATGCCGTCTGAAGGCGCGCGTCGGCGGCTTTGATGTTGGCTTTGATGCGGCCGTTGGTGAACAGCGGCGTTTGTATGCCCACCGACAACAAACTTGCCCAGCCGGTCAGCGAACGGTCGCCGTCCACACCGATGCGACCGCCCTGCCCCATAAAGCTGATGGTGAAGCGCGGCAGCAAATCGGCTTTGGCACTGGCGAATTTGGCAGCATAGGCATTGACTTGCGCCGCCTGCGCGCGCAGGTCGGGGCGGCGTTCCAGCAAACCTTGCGGCGTTTGCCCGCTTGGTGCAGAAGGTTGGTTCGCCAACGCATCGACAGACGATTCAGGCAGCGTAAATGTCTGCGGCACGTTGCCGGTCAAAACGGCGATACTGCGCACATAAGCGGCGTATTCAGCCCCTATCGTGGCACGTTTGGCTTCCGCTGCGGTCAGTTGCACTTTCGCCTCGTTCACTTCATAGCCGCTGACATGTCCCGCCTTAAAACGCCCTTCGATATAGCGAACCATACGCCGCAAGGTGGCAACGGTTTGGTCGGCGGTTTTCAGACGACCTTGTGCCGCACGCGCTTTGAAATAATTGTCGGCAATATCGCCCGCCACCAGCATTTGCGCGCCATACGCCAACTCTTGTTGTCCGAGCGCGGCATAACGGGCGGCATCGGCATCGCTGCGTTTCTTGCCGAAAATATCCGGCTCCCACGAAGCGGTCAGCCCGCCGTACAAGGTGGTACTTTGAGAATCAATGGTATCGTCGTTTAAAGAAGAAGTCTGCGGATAACGCGAGAGCAACGCGCGTGCATTGCCGTTGAGAGGGTTATCCATTTGGCTGTAATTCACCATCACCTTGCCGCTCAGTCCGACGGTCGGCCCCAAATCGGCACGTGCCGCCCCCGCCACGGCACGGGCTTCATTCAGACGGCTGACGGCGATTTTCACATCATGCCCCTGCGCCAAACCCTGCGCGATTAATCCGCTTAACACCGGATCGTTCCACTGCTGCCACCATGCCCCGATGTCCGCATCGCCCTTCGCCGCCGTATCCTGCGTAAATGTTTCAGGCAATTCAACCTGACTGTTTAACGGGACTTCTGTGTTTTTACAGGAGGCAAGCGCCAAGGCTGCGGCAATACACAATAAATGGATTTGATTGAATTTCATCGTATTTTCCTTTTTGAAAAGGTTTTAGCGTTCCGTTTTGGCGAAATTTGCTTCGCTCGTTTTCAGAGTACTCAGCCTCTTGACGGGGCAACCTTTCAGAAGATTTTTTGCGAAACCTAGGAACCTGAATGTAAGCCTGCGGCTTACTGCCCTCTCCCTAACCCTCTCCCACGGGGAGAGTGGACAAATTGGTTGAAAATCCGAAAATGAGGCATTAGATTTTCTTTCGAAAAATATGGGTATCAAAAAAGCCTTGAGACTTGGTGGCTAGACAAACCGTACCCTATCTAAGCTAACACCTATAATAAATAGTCCGTATCAAGCATGGCAAGTTCACAGGACTTGTACCCGGTTTCACGATGTAAAGCCTATATTCATGATAAACAGCAGGACGAAACCCATCGACTAGGTCGTCTGAAATCCAATTTCGCTTTTCAGACGACCTTGTACCGTGAATTAATTCTGCAAATACAATGTCGCTTACCGCACAACACCTTTTCTTACCGTTACGCCTTCTATACATCTTTCTCATGACAAGAATGCTACAATTGGCATATTTTTACCTCTATCGGACAGGTGTTTTATGCAGTATTTCTGCCTACTCATCCCCATCCTCATTGGCTATTTTCTTGACGAAATGACCGTCGGCGTCATTTTCGGCTCTATTTTATGGTTGTTTGCGCGGGAACTCGGCAAACCGCGTCAGGAAGAGCGTGATGCGAAACTGCAAAATCTGGAAAAAGAAATCGAGTTGCTGAAGCTGCGTTTGACGGCTTTGGAACAAGAAACCGTTCATGATGAAGCAGAAGTCGGTCAGGCACGGAAACTGCGTGCTGTTTTGTCCGAACATGCCGACGATATTCAGACGACCCCTGCGTCGCTTCATGAGAAGGTTGAACCTGTCGCAACTGCGGACAATACGCCCGCCGAGCCGCACATCGAACCGGTTGCCGCTCCCTCTTTTTCTACACCTGCTCCCCCTGTTTCCGCCGAACCTTCCGTACAGCCCGAACCTGCTTTGTCCGCAGACAGCGTTGAAACGCCTATCGAAGTTTCCGCTATTCAAGAGAACAAGCTCGAACAAGACGCGCCTGTCCTGCAAACGTCGTCTGAAAACGAAGCTCCGATGTCGTCTGAACCTATATCTGAAACCGCAGACGCAAAATCCAGTGAAACCGTTATCCATAAGGAAGAAGGTTTCGATTTCAAATTCTCCGAAAATCCCATTGTCGCTTGGTTCTTGCGCGGCAATCCGCTGCTGAAAACCGGTATCGTGGTGCTGTTCCTTGGCTTGGCGTTCCTCTTGCGCTATGCCTCCGAGCGGATTTATGTGCCGGTGGAAATGCGTTACCTGACCGTGGCTGGCGCGGGTCTGGCAGCGGTCGTCGGCGGCTGGAAGCTGCAAAGCCGTAAGCGCGAATACGGCTTGGTATTGCAGGGCTTCGGCGTGGCGGTGATGTATCTGACCTCTTTGGCGGCGTTGAAACTGCATCCGCTGCTGCCCGCGCCGATCGTGTTTGTGCTGATGGTGGCGATGGTCGTATTAATGGCGTTGCTGGCAATCAGGCAAAACGCGCAGATTATGGCGCAGGTCGCCTTGGTCGGCGGTCTGGCGGCGCCCATCCTGGTATCGGACGGTAGCGGCAATTATTTGGTGCTATTTTCCTACCTTTCCCTGCTCAATGCCGGTGTAGCGGCGATTGCTTGGTTTAAGGCATGGCGGCCGCTGAATCTGACGGGTTTCGCCGGAACTTTCTCCATCGCCGCGTTGTGGGGCATGCAAAGCTATACGCCGCAGCATTTCGCCACTACCGAGCCTTTCCTGATTTACCACTGGCTGCTTTACACCTTCATCGCCTATCTGTTCGCCCGCCGCAAGCTGACAGAAAACCGCGAAGACACGCTCGCGCCCGTTGCCGACAATGCGACGCTGGAAGAAATTTGGAACAGCCTCTACTCCCACGGCCTGCGCGTCCACGTCCTCGACCATACTTTATTGTTCGGCACAATGGCGGCGGCGTTCGGGCTGCAATACCGCATGGTGGAACACTGGCCGTCTGCGGACGCATTCTCCGCGCTGGGCTTCGCCGCCGTTTACGGGCTTGCCGCGCTGATGCTGAAACGGCAACAGGGTTTGTATATCTTGCGTCAGGCATTTGTTGCCCTGTCGCTGCTTTTCCTCACGCTCGCCGTTCCGCTTTACTTTGAACGCGGCAACACCGTCATCCTGTGGACGGTAGAATCCGCGCTCGTGTATTTCTTCGGACTGCGCCAACAGCGTCCCCATATGCGTTTGGGGGCGCTCGTCGTTTATCTGCTGGCGGCACTGATCCAGCTGAGCGGTTATCAGCCGGGAGAAAACACCATCCTGCAAGGTCAATGGTTCACCACCCTGCTGACCCTGTTCGGCGGCGCGGCAATTTACCTGCAATGGCACCTCTACCGCCGTAAAGGCTCGGCACAATGGGAACAGACGCTTCAAGACGCAGCCCTCTGCGCCGCCCTGTTCTACACATCCATCCTGCCTTTGCTGTTTTTCGCAGAACGCGGCAGCATCATCGTTTTCTCTGTTTTGGTCGCAGCTTGGGCGTTCTGCCGAGGCAAAGGCAAGTCGGAGGTGTTCAGCACATTCGCCTTGGGCAATGCAATCTTTACTCTGATCTTCCAAGCCTCGATTAATGATGAACCCTACGGCTTTTTGACACACTGGCACCTTTTCGCTGCCGCGCCTCTGCTGTTTGCCGCCGCCTACATGCTGCAATATTTGCGTGTCCAAACCGAAGCATCTGAAAACCAAGACAAACAAGACCAACCCCTCCCATTCTCGCGGATTGCAGGCTGGGCTATCCTCGTTATCGCCCTGATGCTGGGCGGCTTCGCCACCTACACCCAATGGACGGGCGAAGAAACCCTGTTTATCGAGCTTTGGGCATTGCCGATATTCACCACCTTGCTGTTGCTTGCCAACCGTTTGAACTGGAAAGAACTTTTTCAGACGACCTTGGCATTCATGCCCCTGTTTGCCCTGCACTTCATCGGCTATCACCTCGAACACCTATGGATGGCCGCCGCAGCCCTCCCGCTTGCTGCCGCCACCGTGTTGAATTTCGTCATCCTGAATAACCACCGAATCAATGCGCCTATCGACTTGCACAAACTCAACATCATCATGCTCGGCATCCTTTGGTCGCTTTGGGCAGGAATGTATGTCGGCGATCATCTCTACGGCGTTTGGTCGCAGCTCTCGTGGCTTGCCGTACCGCTGATCATGTGGATCGTCCTCCATACGCAGCGGCAGCGCGGCTTTTTCAGACGACATCAAGCCGCCTATCAGCATTTCGCCCTGCCGATAGCCGCCCTTGCCGCCGCAAGTTGGATGATATGGACGAACTTCTCCACTCCGTTCCAACCCGCGCCGTTGCCGTATATCCCGCTGCTTAACCCGCTGGAGCTCGCCTGCGCCGGAATGCTGTGGTTTGCCCTGAAGTCCCTGCCCGAAGCCCTGCCTTTGGAATACCGCCGCGTGAACGCGCCCGGCGTCGCCGCCCTCGCATTCATGGTCATCAGCGCGGGCGTGATGCGCCTGTGGCATTTCTACGACGGCATCACTTGGCAACTCGATATCATGCTCCAATCCTTCGGCCTGCAAGCCAGCCTCTCCGTCGTCTGGGCAGTTACCGCCATCATCCTCATGGTGTACGGCAACCGCCGCAAACTGCGCCCCTTCTGGATAACCGGCGCGGCGCTGATGGCGATTGTCGTCATCAAGCTCTTCCTCATCGAGCTTTCCAACAGCGGCGGCATCGCCCGTATCGCCTCCTTCATCATCGTCGGCGTATTGCTGCTCTTGGTCGGCTGGTTCGCGCCCGTTCCGCCCAAAGCGGTGGAAAACGAAGAGGACAAGGTATAGTCTAAGCCTCAAAGCAAAGGTCGTCTGAAAACCGATTCAGGTTTTCAGACGACCTTCAGGCATCCCGAATCCAACCCGACATTGCAGAAAATCCGACCACTTTTGTCAGGCCTGCTTCAATCTAAGCATGCTTTACCGATTATTGATGGATTAAAATACACATACAAAATGAAACAGTCTAAAGAGGAGATTAAAAATGCCCAACCGCAGCGAACTTCCGTTGATTTATTCCTGTTCCGGATGTTCTGACGTAGCGCAACTTGCCAACAATACCGCCGTAGCACTTGATCACGCCGGCGAATTTGAAATGTCGTGCATTTCCGGCGTAGGAGGCAAAGTCGCACCTTTAGTACGCAAAGCGCAGTCCGGCCGGCCGATGCTGGTCATCGACGGCTGCCATCTGCATTGCGCCAAGTCATGTTTGGAAAACGTAGGCGTCGAGATTTCAGAAGAACATCACGTCAAACTCTATGACTTGGGCTACAAAAAGCGTTTTGGCAAAAGCTATGACGAAGCGGCGGTAGAAGAAGTCTATCAATATGTCTTAACTAAAAAACACGATGTATTAAGCAACTAGCCACCTTTTCCCCCAAACAATCCGTCTGCAAAACCTTCAACACAAACCCGAACGGATGACAACCGTTTCAAAACAAAGGTCGTCTGAAAACCGATAGCAAGTCTCGCTAAAGCGTTTTCAGACGACCTTTTTTAATAGGGAGAACGTTACCGCCCGATTGCCAACTTGTTCAATATCTTGAAGGGGAAAAACAATTGCTGCTTAGACGGTACAGCGGCTTACAGGTTTCAACTTCATGCTCAATATTATAAAATCCATCACCTTCCCGACATCCGCACCGCCCCATGAACTACGCCCTAGATGCCCTATGGTGGAAACTCACCAACCCGTCCGTCCGCGCCCTCGCCACTCTGCTGACTGCCCCGCCACTTTGGCAAAGCGGCTGCGAATTGAGCGTCCGCACACTATTGGGCGAACACGGCTTCCGCTATCTTTTGGATTTGGACGGCAATTCCGCCGCCTTAGACGACTATCTCGCCGAACACGCCCCCTTCGGCAACCGACTCGGCATCTACGCCGAACACCTGCTCGCATTTTGGTTTGCCCATGCGCCGCATACCGAATTGCACGCCTATAACCTGCCCGTGTTTTCAGACGACCTCACGCAAGGCGCCGCCGATTTCATCGCCTCCATCAACGGCAAACCCTATCATATCGAACTGACCTGCAAATATTACGGCAGCGGCAGCGGCAAATCCGCAGACCTGTGCGGACTCAATTCCAAAGACACCCTCGCCGCCAAAGCCGCCAAACTGCCCCGCCAACTCGCCCTGCTTCAATCCCCCGAAGGCAGCGAAACCCTGCGGCAAAACCGCCTCCCCGACGCACCGCAACCCGCCTCAATCATACGCGGCATCGGCTTTTTCCCCGTCGGCGCAGATTCCGCCGAAGCCCCGCTGAACCCATACTGCTGGCGCGGCGTCTTTATCCGAGATTGGTCGGCATATCCGACCACAGAGGACGCACACTACCACCTCATCGACCGCATGGCATACCTTGCCCCTGCCCGCGTCGCCGAGGCGCAAACCCTGTCCGACCATGACGTCCGCCAAATCGAAAGCGGCTTAATCGCCAAACTCGAATTGCGCCCCGACGGCTTTTGGCATGAAATCGAACGCATCATGAAGGTCGTCTGAAACCCGATTCAACGTTTTCAGACGACCTTTCCAGTATAATCCAAGCCTTTCCCCCGATTGCGAACCCACCATGACCCCGATCCAAATCGACCATACCACCAAAGTGCTGGCTGAAATGCTGACTTTCAAACAGCCTGCCGATGCCGTTCTGTCCGCCTACTTCCGCGAACACAAAAAACTCGGCAGACAAGACCGCCACGAAATCGCCGAAACCGCCTTCGCCGCCCTGCGCCATTATCAAAAAATCAGCGTCGTCCTGCGCCGCCCACATGCACAACCGCGCAAAGCCGCGCTTGCCGCGCTCGTTCTCGGCAGAAGCACCAACATCAGCCAAATCAAAGACCTGCTCGACGAAGAAGAAACCGAGTTCCTCAGCAGCCTCAAAGCGCGCAAAAGCGAATTTTCAGACGACCTCCATACCGCCGCCGAATTGCCGCAATGGCTGGTGGAGCAACTGCAAAAACATAACAGCGACGAAGAAATCCTCGCCTTCGGCCGCAGCACCAACCAAGCCGCGCCGCTCGACATCCGCGTCAACACGCTCAAAGGCAGACGCGACAAAGTGCTGCCCCTGATTCAAGCCGAAAGCCCCGATGCAGAAGCCACGCCCTATTCCCCTTGGGGCATCCGCCTGAAAAACAAAATTGCCCTCAACAAACACGAATTGTTTTTAGACGGTACGCTGGAAGTCCAAGACGAAGGCAGCCAGCTCCTCGCCCTGCTCGTCGGTGCCAAACGCGGCGAAATCATCGTCGATTTCTGCGCCGGCGCAGGCGGCAAAACCCTCGCCGTCGGTGCACAAATGGCAAACAAAGGCAGAATATACGCCTTCGACATCGCCGAAAAACGCCTTGCCAACCTCAAGCCCCGCATGACCCGCGCCGGACTGACCAACATCCACCCCGAACGCATCAGCAGCGAACACGACAGCCGCATCGCCCGACTCACCGGCAAAGCCGACCGCGTTTTGGTCGATGCCCCCTGCTCCGGCTTAGGCACGCTGCGCCGCAACCCCGACCTCAAATACCGCCAGTCGTCTGAAACCGTCGCCAAACTTTTGGAACAGCAACACAGCATCCTCGATGCCGCCGCCAAACTGGTCAAACCGCAAGGCAGGCTGGTTTACGCCACTTGCAGCGTGTTGCCCGAAGAAAACGAAATGCAGGTCGAACGCTTTTTGGAAGAACACTCGGAATACGAACTTCTCAACTGCGCCGAGCTGCTCGCCGCTTTGAAAATCGATTTGAACACCGGCAAATACCTGCGCCTCGATTCGGCAAAACACCAAACCGACGGATTCTTCGCCGCCGTTTTGCAACGCAAGGAATAAATGTTCAAACAAGGCGTAAACACACGAAAGGTCGTCTGAAAACCTGATACTAGGTTTTCAGACGACCTTTTTGGCGCAGATTAAAACGAATTTAATCGGGCAATGCCCGTTTGCCGAAATCCTCAAACGATAAAGAAGAGAACAGGCAAAGCATCCCGTTTCCCTAAAATCCAAACATACAAAAAGGTCGTCTGAACATTTTCAGACGACCTTTTGCGTTGTTGAAACTTAAGCCAAAGAAGCGTTTACAAATGCAGTCAATTGACCTTTTGCCAAAGCGCCGACTTTGGTAGCAACGTTTTCGCCGTTTTTGAACACCATCAGCGTCGGGATACCGCGCACGCCGAATTTGGCGGGGGTGGCTTCGTTTTCGTCGATGTTGATTTTGACGACTTTCAGACGACCTTCAAATTCGGCGGCGATGTCGTCCAAGATCGGAGCGATCATTTTGCAAGGGCCGCACCAAGGTGCCCAGAAGTCCAGCAATACGGGGACGTCGGATTTCAAAACGTCTTGTTCGAAATTTGCATCGGTGGTGTGGATAATCAGTTCGCTGCTCATGAGTTTTTCCTTTTTGTGTCAAATTGAATCAGATGTTGTGCAGGATAGGGCTTGGGGCTGAAAATTTCAAGTGTCGCAAAAGTGTAATAGCTTTTTTGTAAGGTTGCCATCGGGATTGGCTAATGTTTTTCAGACGACCTATCCGACCGGTCAGCCTGCCCTAAAGCTCATCAGATGGCGCGTGTAATCGCTGGAAGGGTTGGCAAATACGGTTTCGCAGCCGCCCTCTTCGACGATTTTGCCGTCTTTCAGCACCATCACGCGGTGCGACAGGGCGCGGATGACGGCGAGGTCGTGGCTGATGATGATGAGGCTGAGACCGTGTTTTTTCTGCAAATCGGCGAGCAGCTCCAGAATCTGTTGCTGCCATTGTACGTCGAGCGCGCTGGTAGGTTCGTCCAAAACAAGGATTTTCGGGCGGACGATGATGGCGCGGGCGATGGCGAGCCGCTGGCGTTGTCCGCCGGAAAAGGCGTGCGGATAGCGTTCGAGCGCGTCTTCGGGCAGTCCGACCTGCCGCAATACGTCTTGCACGCGCTGCCGCATTTCTGCGCGGGACAAATCGGGTTCGTGGACGCGCAGGGCTTCGGAAACGATATCAAAGACGTTCATGCGCGGGTTGAATGCGCCGAAGGGGTCTTGGAACACCATTTGGATGTCGCGCCTCGATTCGCGCGTCCAGGCCTCGCCGTTGATTTTCAGACGACCTTCCGCGTCGATAAGGTGCATCACGGCTTTTGCCAGCGTGGTTTTGCCGCAGCCGCTTTCGCCGATGATGCCCAGCGTTTCGCCCGCTTTCAAATCGAAGGAAACCGGCTCCAACAGGGTTTTGCTGCGTTTTTTGAACCAGCCCGCCGTTTCTTTGACGGCGACGGAAAGCTGCTCCGCCTGCAAGACGGTGGCGGGATTGTCCGCCAAAGGTACGACCTTGCGCGCGGCGTCGGCGTTCAACAGCATTTTCGTGTATTCGTGTTGCGGGCGGGCGAACACTTCCGCCGCCGCGCCCGTTTCGACAATGCGTCCGCCGCGCATCACGGCAACGTCGTCTGCAAAGCGGCGGACAAGGTTCAGGTCGTGGGTGATGTAGAGCATGGTCATGTTGTGCGCCTGCTGCAAACGCGCCAACAAATCGAGAATTTGCGCCTGCACGGCAACATCCAAGGCGGTGGTCGGTTCGTCGGCAATCAAGAGCTTGGGTTCGGCGGCAACCGCCATCGCAATCATCGCCCGCTGCCGCTGTCCGCCAGAAAGCTGGAAGGGATAGGCAAAGGCTTTCTGCTCAGGCTCGCGGATGCCGGTTTCCGCCAAAAGTTCGACCGCCCTCGCCCATGCCTGTTTTTTGTCCAAACCCAGATGCAGGGTCAGCACTTCGGCAATCTGCGCGCCGACGCGCATCACGGGGTTGAGCGCGGTCATCGGTTCTTGAAACACCATGCCGATTTCCCGTCCGCGCAGCTTTTGCAGGGCACGTTCGGATTGGGTCAGCAAATCGTTGCCGTCAAATTTCAGACGGCCGTCAAATGACACCAGCGGATTCAGCCGCATGATGCCCTGCGCCAACACGGTTTTACCGCTGCCGCTCTCGCCGACCAATGCCAGTTTCCTGCCGGTCTGTACGGTCAGGCTGACATCGTGCAGGACTTGCTTGCCGGGGAAAAAGGCGTTTAGGTTTTCAATTTCAAGGATGGGTTTCGTCATGGTATCGAGGTCGTCTGAAAACGGAAAACGGTTGGAATCAAATCGGCATTACCCGCCGCACGGGCAGAAATCTTTACGAAGCAATAAGCCAATATCTGGTGATGAACAAAAAATGTGCCTAACAGACATCGACTTTCTGCTTTTCAGACGACCTCTGATTCAAACCCGCAAACCGAGGTCGTCTGAACGCTTATTATTTCTGAAACTGCTCTTTCAACACCCGTTTCAACACTTTGCCCGTGGCGTTTTTCGGCAGTTCGTCTTTAAAGTAAATCTGTTTGGGGATTTTGAAATTCGCCAAATGTCCGCGCAAATGGGCGCGCACGTCGGCTTCGTCCAACGTTTCACCGTCTTTGAGTTGGATAAAGGCGATGATTTCTTCATCGGCGTATTGGTCTTTCACGCCGATGACGGCTGCGGCTTCGACGGCGTCAAGTTTGTAAATCGCCTCTTCGATTTCGCGCGGATAAACGTTTTGCCCTTTGGAAATAATCAGGTCTTTTTTGCGGTCAACGATAAAGATAAAGCCGTCTTCGTCTATCGTGACAAAATCGCCTGTTTTCAGCCAGCCGTTGACGATGGCTTCGTCCGTGGCATCGCGCATATTCAGGTAGCCCTGCATGACCGAACCGCCTTTGACGATGAGTTCGCCCACTTCGCCCGTCGGCACTTCGACCAATTCGTCGTTGACTGCCTTGACTTCCAATCCGGGCAAGGCGATGCCGACGCTGCGGGCTTTTTGCCTTTCGGGCGTGTTGACGGCGACGACGGGCGAGCATTCGCTCAAACCGTAGCCTTCCAAAAGCTTGGCACGCGGGAACTTCGCTTTAAAGTCGAGGATGGTTTGTTCCGCCAAAGGCGCGCCGCCGCTGATAAACAGACGGACGCGGTTGAACCATCTGAAATACCAAGGGATTTTCGTTTTGCTCATGGCGGTGTAAATCGCGGGCACGCCCAAAAACACGGTCGCGCGTTTGAATAAAACCTGTTTCAAAACGTTGGAGAACGGGAAAACGGATTTCACCAAAATAATCGAACACGCCATATAAATCGGCAGCAACACCATGGCCGTCAGCGTAAAGCTGTGGAACATCGGCAGGAACACGACGAAGCGGTCGCGTTTGGTAATCTTAAAGATGCGCTCGATGCCTTCAAGGTTGGAGAACAGGTTGCCATAGCTGATCAATGCGCCTTTGGGGTGGCCTGTCGTGCCTGAAGTGTAAATAATATGCGCCAAATCATTGATTTTCGGCTGGCGGCTCAAATCGGGCGTACCCGAAAAACGGCGCGCTTCTTCAAAACGCACATCGGCTTCGTCCGCCGCTTTCGCCTCGCCTATCCAAATGATTTTCTCGACGCGGGTCTGTTTTTTCAGCCCCTTCAATTCTTTCTGCAAACCTGCCGAAGCAAACATAAACCGCGCTTTGCAGTCATTCAAAATATACGCGTATTCGTTGTTTTTCAAAAACGTATTCATCGGTACGGCAACCGCGCCGATGGCAGAGACGGCAAAATAGGCGCTGATAAATTCCGGCGAATTGGATACCGCCAAAGCCACTTTGTCGCCGAATTTGACGCCCATATTTTGCAGATATGCGGCTACGGCATCGACTTCCCGCTTGAGCGCATCGTAAGTGTTTTTTTCTTTATCATTGAACACCGCAGTCCCTTTGCCGTTTTTACGGCAGGCAGCGGTCAGCATTTCGTAGAAGTTTGTGTTGTGTGTTTGATTCATTGGAATTCTTCAAAAATTAAGTGAGTAAAATATTTTTGCGGTCGCGCCCATAAACAGGTTTTTCGCCCTGAAAACAAGCTCGGCCTGAAAAGCCATCTATATAGCAGGAAAATGAGCTATCGGCTATTTTATATTCATCCGCAATACGGAAAATCATCCCCTCGCGCGCACGTCAAACGCCTGACGCAAACCCTCGCCTATCATCACCAGCAAAAGCAGCATAACCGTCAGCGTACCGACGGTGGACAAGCCTATCCACCAAGCGTCCAAGTTGTCCTTGCCCTGTGCCAAGAGTTCGCCCAAACTCGCCTGCGACGCGGGAACGCCCAAACCGAGAAAATCCAAGCTGGTCAGCGCAAGCACCGCGCCGGAGATACGGAAGGGCAGAAACGCCAATACGGGCGTCAGGCTGTTGGGCAGGATGTGCCGCCACATAATCGCACGGTTGCCCACGCCCATCGAACGCGCCGCCAAAACGTAATCCGCCTGACGGTTTTTCAAAAACTCGGCGCGGACGTAGTCCGACAGCCCCATCCAGCCGAACAGCGACAGCAACACCAGCAATATCAACAAACTGGGATTAAAAAACGAAGACAGGATAATCAGCAGATAAAGCTCCGGCATCCCACCCCAGATTTCGATAAAGCGTTGCATCAAGAGGTCGGTCTTACCGCCGAAATAACCCTGCACTGCGCCGGTGATTACGCCGATTACGGTCGTTACCAAAGTCAATGCAAGGGCAAACAACAGGGAATCGCGGAACCCGTAAACCAAACGCGCCAAGACATCGCGACCGCGGTCGTCCGTGCCGAGCAAGTGCCTTTCGGACGGACTTGCAGGGTCGGGCTGCGTGTCGAAATCATTGAGCGTATCAGCATCGTAGGGATTGGGCAGATAAACGGCGTAATTGCCGTTTGACGTGATGTTGCCGCGTATCAGCGGGTCGAGGTAATCGGCAGGCGTGTCAAAATCGCCACCGAACACGGTTTCGTTGTATTCGTTTACCAGCGGAAAATAATATTCGCCCTGATAACGTATCCATAAGGGCTTGTCGTTGCTCCACAAAGGTGCAAGCAGCGCGACGGCGAACAAAACGGCTAAAACCCGCAACGCGAACCAGCCGCGTTTGTGTTGCTTGAAAGCCTGCCAAGTGGGGTTTGAGGTGTGTGTTTTCATGGTTTGGAAAGGTTTATCAGTCATGATTCGGAAACATTTTTTCAGACGACCTATTTCTGTCCGCCGAAATGAATGCGCGGATCGATCCACGAATAAGAAATATCCGACACCAATTTCGCCAGCAAACCCATCAGCGTGAACACATACAGCGTCCCCATCACCACCGGATAATCGCGCTTCATCACCGCCTCGTAGGAAAGCAGCCCCAGCCCGTCGAGCGAGAACAAAGTTTCAATCAGCAGGCTGCCGGTGAAAAACGCGCCGATAAAGGCGGCGGGAAAGCCGGTAATCAGCGGAATCATCGCGTTGCGGAAAACGTGTTTCCACAAAATCTGCTTTTCCGGCAAGCCCTTGGCGCGGGCGGTATAGACATATTGGCGGCGGATTTCTTCAAGAAACACGTTTTTCGTCAACACCGTCGTTACCGCCAGACTGCCTGCCACCGAAGCCGTAATCGGCAGCGCCATGTGCCACAGATAATCTTTAATTTTGCCCGCCCACGACAACGTGTCGAAATCATCGCCGACCAAACCGCCCTGCGGGAACCACGCAAAAAAGCTGCCGCCGCCGAACAACACCAGCAGCACCAAACCCAACACAAACGGCGGTATGGTATAACCGACCAGCACCACCATCCCCGTTACCGCGTCAAAACGGCTGCCGTCGCGCACCGCCTTGGCAATGCCCAACGGGATACAAATCAAATAAGTCAGGAAAAACGTCCACAAGCCCAAACTCATCGATACCGGCATTTTCTGTTTGACCAGCTCGAACACGGTTTCATGATGGAAAAAACTGTTGCCCAAATCAAAATGGGCAAACCGCCACACCATATCCGCAAACCGCGTCAGCGGCGGCTTATCGAAACCGTACAGCGCATTCAACGCCGCCAAATCTTCCGGACTGATGCGGTTACCGTTTTTCATAATGTTGCCCGCCGTCGCATTCGCCGTCTCGCCGCTGACCGCACCATGCGTCAACTGCTGCACCATCTGCTCCACCGGTCCGCCCGGCACGAATTGGATAACGGCAAAAGTAATCGCCAAAATCCCCAACAGCGTGGGGATTAAGAGTAATAGGCGGTGGAGGATGTAACGGTACATATTAATATCCCTCAAACATGACTTCGCATTTGTTTTTCCCATTCCGAACATAATTTTCGGAAAGAGCGACTGTTAGAAAAGGCTTGTTGTAAATTCATCTCTCGCACGAATGCTGGCTGCTCTGTTGTTTCCCCATAAGAATTTGTTGACATATGGTTTTTAATCCATCCTTTTGCGTTTCTGACTCGTTCGGCCTCTATAACCTCTTCAGGATTAAATTCAAAACCATGTTTCCCGTTTAATGATTCTGCAGAAGCTATGAACCAAGCTTCAAATTCCATATTTGCTAAAACAACAGAGATTGGGCGGTGAGGAATGCATTGTTTTGCACGTTGTAGAATTTTCGCTCCCAAATCCGCAGGACAATCATCGTCAGCATCTAACAATATTAAGATCCACCCCTCATTTCCACACTTTGCGGCAGCAAGTTGTAAATATCGTCTGAACTCATCATGTTTGTTGATAAATTGATCTCTTTTTACTCTAATAGGTTCTTCAATAATTGGATAAGATAAATCAGATGTTTTCCATGTATGTAATCTTTTTAATAGGACTGGTAAAGCTTTGACTTCACCTTGCCCTTCAACAATACAAGCAATTTTCATTCCATTATTTCTCCAAATAGATCATCTTGCTTACCATTAAATTGGTTTTCTAAATATTCACTATCTGGAGCTAGTTGATTCAATCTTAGCAATTCACCAGCAGAAAAAAGATGTTTTCTTATCATCTCCCTAGATGCCTGGTCAAGCGGAGCAATATATGTCTCACCACCTTTTGATGTAACAGTTAAAATTTGATTAGGAGAAATATCCGTATCATCAAGAAGATCAGGGCTATGGCTGGTTACTATAATTTGTGTTTCCTTTGCTGCCGCAAACAATGCTTCTCTCAAAGCCGTACTTGCTGCTGGATGCAGAGCAGTCTCTGGCTCTTCTATAGCAACTAAAGTGGGAGAATAATCATTATTCCTTTGAAACAAAGCAGTAAGGATACCAAGTGCACGCAATGTCCCATCTGACATATTCTGAGCTAAAAAACGCCAAGGGTGTCTAGCTCCTGCCATTTCTTGTCTAAATTCCAATGTTTCCATAGGACCAATCTGCTTACGTTCTACGCCATGCACCATAGGCACTACGAGCTGTAAATATTTTTCAATGTTCTCTATCTGTGTTTTGTTTGATATTCGTTCTAAATGACCGATTACACTAGCAATATTTTCTCCTGAGAATTTCAGCAACTGCCCGTCTTGGGGTTTTTGTAATTCTTTCATCGTATCCGGGTTTAAACTGTAAAAACTCATTGAGGATAATGCATCGAAAACGTCTCTGAATGCTCGCAATCCAGAAACAGCTACTAATGCCAATCTATCAGTGGTAATAGCTGGAAAAGTAGATTCACTAGTATCCTTAAGCTTTCCCCGATTAATTCTATAAAACGGTCCTTTACCTATTCCACTTATTACACATTCTTCGGTTTTTACCTCATAACCACGATCTTTTAATGCCCCCACGTCAAAAGCAAAATGACCTGTTTTCCCATCAGGCAAAACAAATTCTAAACGGATACCAAAGTGAGTAGGATGCCCACTTGAACGACGTCGCACTTCATTTAAACCACCTCGCTCATTCAATGCATTTTCAAGAGAACCATTTAATGCATCCCGTACTAGGTGCAGGGCATCTAAAAAATTACTTTTTCCTGACCCATTTCCACCTACCAAATAAGTCAAAGCTCCTAAGTTAACATTGCAATAACCAATACTTTTGTAATTTCTTAGTATGACCTTTTTTAAAAAAACCGAATGGTCCATAATCAAAAAATCCCTTAAAAATAATATAATAGAAATCATCTCATGAATTTGTATTACACTTTTGAATACTTTTCAGACGACCTCCCTTATTTCTCCAAAGCCTCTTGCAATTTCTTCTCAATCAAATCCGCGTCAAATGATTTGGCAATCAGCTCGAAGCGCGAGTCGCGCCGCCATGAGACTTGGTTGGCGCCCCATTGCCCGTCCACCCAGTTGAGCCACACCCATGTACCGAGCACTTGGAACACGCCTTTGGCGCGGACGAGGCCTTCTGTGAATTTGGGCAGGTCGTTGAAGAAGTTGGTCAGCTTTTCGCCGTCAAAATCGCGTCCGGCGGGGAAAGTGAAACCTTGCGACTGGAAGCCCATGGTGTTGTCCGGCAGGGCTTTGAGGCGGTAGCGTGATTTTTCGATGACGGGAATGTCGAGCCATTGGATGTCGAGTTGTGCGTTTTGGACTTCGACCACTTTGGCTTTGGGCGGAAACAGTTTTGCCGCTTTGTCGTGAAATTCGGCAAGCTGTTCGGGGGTGCATAAATCGGTTTTGCTGGCGACCAATACGTCGCAGATGCCGATTTGGTCTTTATACAATGCCTGCTGCGCGTAATCGGGGTTGATGAACTGGCGCGGATCGACAACGGTAAAGACGGCACCGATTTCCAAAAGGCTGTCCAGCGGTTTGGCTTTCAATTCGTCGATGACGCTGGCGGCGTGCGCCAGTCCGCTTGCCTCAATCATCAGGCGGTCGGGTTTGGCATCGCGCAGCATTTTCTGCACGGTTACACCCATTTGCGGACCGGCGGTGCAGCATAAACAGCCGCCGGCTATTTCTGCCACAGGGATGCCGTTGTCGCTCAATACCGCGCCGTCAATGCCGATTTCGCCGAACTCGTTGACGATGATGACCCATTTTTCGTTCGGGTCTTTCTGTTCCATCAGGCTTTTAAGCGCGGTGGTTTTGCCTGTTCCCAGAAAACCTGAAATCAGGTGGACTTTGGTTTTTTTCACTTCTGACATTTTTTACAGATTCCAGTTAAAACAACGTGTTCTTCTTTCAGCGCAAAGCCGCTTTCGGCAACGCCTGCGCGCAGTGCCGCCCATTCGTGGCTCAGGGTTTGCTCATCCGCCGTGCCGCATTCGGTGCAGACCAAAATAAACGCGCTGTGGTGCGCTTCGGCTTCTTCGTGGTCGTGGCAATGGTCGTTGCACTCGTGCTGCGCATGGCTGCACAAAATATAGCCGTTGACCGCCGCCACTTTGTGTAAAACGCCCTGCTCCGCCCAAAAATCAAGGGCGCGGTAGGCCGTCGGCGGCGCAACCACGCCCTCGCTTTGCTGCTGCATCTGCGACAAGACGTTGTAGGCTTTAATCACGCCGCTTTGCTGCAAAACGATATCGAGTACCTGCTCTCGCAAAGCGGTTACCTGTACGCCGTCACGGCGTGCCTGTTCGAGGATTTTTTGTTTGATTGCGTGTTTCATAAAGGCTTTCAGACGACCTTAAAATTCTGAATGGAAAGGATTATATTATAACGTGTTTAGTAAGATGCAGATATTCGGAGGTCGTCTGAACCCGAGCGCCACCGTTCAGACGACCCCATCCCATCCAATCTGCCTATTTGAACCACGACTTAATCCGTGCAAACAAAGACATACTCTGTTTCTCGAAACTCTCCGCCTGTGCGGGCACGGGCAGCGTATTGCGGATGACTTTCATACCGGCAAAGGTTTGGGCGACGGGCATGATTTCGATGGAGTTGACGTTCATGTGCGCCGGACGCTGATAGAGCCACAAAACCGTATCCGCGATGTCTTGCGGCCGGATGGATTCGACGTTCTCATAAACCTTTTCCGCCCGCTCGTCATCGCCCTTAAAGCGGACGTTGGAAAACTCGGTACCGCCGCACAAACCCGGCTCGATGTTGGTGACGCGGATGTTTTTATCCGCCAATTCCGCGCGCAGGTTCATGCTGAACTGGCGCACAAACGCCTTGGTCGCGCCGTACACGTTGCTGCCCTCGTAGGCATAGCTGCCGGCAATCGAACCCAGATTCATGATATAGCCTTGCTTGCGCTCCGCCATTTGCGGCAGGATTTGGCGCGTCAGGAAAGTCAGACCGACGATGTTCGTTTGAATCATGGTTTCCCAATCGCCGAAATCTGCTTTGTCCGCCGTTTCCAAACCCAACGCCAATCCGGCGTTGTTGATCAGGCAATCGATTTCGGCAAAATTTTCAGGCAGGCTGTCGAGCGCGTTGCGTATCGACTCGGTACGCGAAACGTCCATTTCCAAAGGATAAAACCGCTCGCCCAATTCAGCCGCCAATGCCTGCAGTTTCTCGCCGCGCCGCGCCGCACCGATAACAAAATAACCGGCCTGCGCAAACGTGCGGCACATCGCCTCACCGAAACCTGCTGACGCGCCGGTAACCAAAATCGCCATAACTATTTCCTTTCTTTTCTCGTTTTGTAAACCCATTTCAGGTATGATTGCAACTTTTCAGACGACCTCTTCGGACGTCGTCTGAAAAATATGAATAACAAAATACTATCACAGGACACAAAAGCCATGAATACCAAACTCTTCTCAGCGGCGCTGCTCGCTGCCCTGACCCTTGCCGCCTGCGGTGGCGGCGCACCCGCGCAACCCAAAGGCCCGATCTCCGAAGACCGTACCACTGCGTTCAAATCCATGATGCCCGAATTCTCCGGCATGGGCAAAATGGTAAAAGGCGAAGAGCCTTACGACGTAGAGAAATTCAAGCAGGCTGCGGCGACTTTTGCCGAAAGCAGCAAAAAACCTTTCACTTTCTTCCAATCTGACGACAAAGGCAACGGCCGCGCCCTGCCTGCGGTTTGGTCTGATGCGGCTAAATTCAAAGCCGAAGAAGACAAATTCGCCGCAGCCGTTGAGAAACTGAACGCCGCCGCACAAACCGGCAAGCTGGAAGAAATCAAAGCCGCTTACAGCGAAACCGGCGCAAGCTGCAAATCCTGCCACGACACCTTCCGCGCTCCGGAAGAATAAACCGCTGCGCAGAAACACAAAAAGGTCGTCTGAAATCCGGTTTCAGACGACCTTTTTGGTTTTTATAGTGGATTAACTTTAACCCAGTACGGCGTTGCCTCGCCTTAGCTCAAAGAGAACGATTCTCTAAGGTGCTG
>JUNU01000077.1 GCA_001067655.1 Neisseria lactamica | reverse complement strand
CTCTTTGAGCTAAGGCGAGGCAACGCCGTACTGGTTTAAAGTTAATTCACTATAATCCGCCATGGATTTTCCGTTACAATTAAAGCTGATTTTGTTCACAGGAAAACATCATGCAGATTCAACCCTACCAAGCCGACATTGCCGAAAGAATGCTGATCGGAACGACCGGAGAAACCATTCATCCCGATGCCCAATTCGTCCACACCGACAACGGCTATTGGATTGCGTGGCATGACCAAACCGCCGCCCTACTCGCCCCCGATACGCCGCCCGATATTCCCTGCTTTTGGGTCGAAGGCGCTCAAAGCCTCGAAGAACTTGTCGCGCTGGTTGAAAACGGCGAATTTGACGAAATGGAAGAATTTGACGGCGACGACGAAAGCTGGCACGAAGCGGCTTCCGGATGCAGCGGCGGACACCACGACCACCAATGCGGATGCGAACACTGATGAACATAAAAGTCCTTCTGCTTCCCGTGTTCCTCAGTTTGGCACTCAGCGGCTGTATCGTCACCAGCGCCGTCAATCTGGCAGCAACTACCGTCATGACTGCAGGTAAAATCGCCGTCAAAGGCACAGGCGCGTTAATCAATGCCGCCATTCCCGACAAGGATAAAAAGAAGGACAAAGAAAAGAAATCCCGCGAACAACAGACGGATGATTATTTAGAAGAACCGCGTGAAGAATAAGCAGCCACGCCCACACCGACGGCTGCAAAACCATTCAAACAAAAGGTCGTCTGAAACGGCAAACCGTTTTTCAGACGACCTTTTTTGCTTCTATTAAGACCTTACCAATTCATCAAGCTCAAAACCCGTTTTCCATCATAATTTCGCCCGGGATGCGGTTGCGGTGCATGGCGAAGCCCAAGTCCATCAGGGCTTGGAACGTGTCTTTGACCATAGCGGGATTGCCGCAGACCATAAAGCGCGTGTCCGCTTTGGTGAACTTGAATCCCGCGTATGCTTCGAGGTTGCCGTTTTTCAGCAGCTCGGGAATGCGCTTGCCGCTCAATGCGCCTTCGGTTTCCTCGCGCGTGGTGATGGGGACGAAGCGGAATTTGTGGAAATGCTCGCTAATCAGCGGATGGTCTTTCAACGCTTCAACACGTCGTCTGAAAATCAGTTCGCCGGCGAAAGAAACCGAGTGCGCCAAAATCAAGCGGTCGAAACGCTGCCAGATTTCGGGCTGCTCGATGATGGAAAGGAAAGGCGCGATGCCCGAACCCGTGGAGAGCATGACCAAGTCCTTGCCGTCGGGGAAGCGTTCGGGCAGGAGGAAACCCGTAGCGGTTTTGTCGAGCAGTATGGTGTCGCCCTCTTTCATCGCGGCAAACCGCGCGGACATGGGACCGCCCTCGATCAAAACGGCAAAATATTCAAGCGTATCGGCGTATTCGGCGGACACGACGGAATAAGCGCGCCAGATAAAACCTTCGCCGTCGCGAAACCCAAGCCGCGAAAACTGTCCCGCCGAGAAGCGGTAGGATTCAGGGCGGCTAATGGCAAAAGTCATCAGCTTGGGCGTATGGTGTTTGATCCACAAGACTTTTTCTTCGGTGAACTTGGCTTCGGGCGAGGCTGCCATAATGGGATTCCTTGTGTGTGCGGTATGGAAACGGAAGATATTATACCCGTTCGCTTGGCGAAAGGTCGTCTGAAAACCTGATTATCCGGTTTTCAGACGACCTTTTATATAGTGGATTAACTTTAAACCAGTACGGCGTTGCCTCGCCTTGCCGTAC
>JUNU01000076.1 GCA_001067655.1 Neisseria lactamica | reverse complement strand
CTGTCTGCGGCTTCGTCGCCTTGTCCTGATTTAAATTTAATCCACTATATATTTCCATTACTACTAAAACCCTTATTGATCCACAAACGCGCGCTCAATCAGGTAGTCGCCGCGTACGCCGGTTTTCGGGGAGACAGTCAGACCGAAATCGTCCAGAACTTTGCAGGTGTCTTTCAGCATGGCTGGACTGCCGCAGAGCATGGCGCGGTCGTCTTGCGGGTTGATTTTGGGCAGGCCGATGTCTTCAAAAAGTTTGCCGCTTACCATCAGGTCGGTCAGGCGGCCGTGGTGTTCGTAGTCTTCGCGGGAAACGATGGGGTAGTAAATCAGTTTTTCTTTAACCAAGTCGCCGAGGTATTCGTGTTCGGGCAATTCTTTGGTAAAGCGGTCGTAGTATGCCAAATCTTTTTTGTAGCGCACGCCGTGTACGAGGATGATTTTTTCAAATTGCTCGTAAATTTCGGGGTCTTTGGTGATGCTCAAGAAGGGGGCGATGCCGGTACCGGTGCTCAACAGGTAAAGGTGTTTGCCCGGATTCAGGTCGCCGGCAACCAAGGTTCCGGTCGGTTTTTTGCTGATTAACACGTCGTCGCCGACTTTAAGGTGTTGCAGGCGGCTGGTCAGAGGGCCGTCTTGGACTTTAATGCTGAAAAATTCGAGGTGTTCTTCCCAGTTGGCGGAGGCGACGCTGTATGCTCGCATCAGCGGCTTGCCGTCCACCATCAATCCGACCATGACGAATTGGCCGTTTTCGAAGCGCAACGATTCGTCGCGGGTGCAGGTAAAGGTGAAATACGCATCCGTCCAGTGGTGTACGGACAATACTTTTTGGGTATTGAATGCTGCCATTTGAGTTTCCTGTCGGTAAATCCGTCTGAACACGCGGGTCGGGCGGATGATGGTTTTAAAAGGGTTTTCAGACGACCTGTCTCGCCTGTGAATAGATAATGCCGAATTAGAGCAAACGCGCAATTTTAAACGAAAATATTTATCATCACAATGCTTGCTGTCTGGCAGAGGTCGTCTGAAACTTTTCAGACGACCTCTCAATCAACGCATTACTGGTCTAAGGTTTCGCGGATGATTTCTTTAACGGCAGCCGCATTGTTCGGCACGACTTGGACGCGCTGAGGCAGGTTTTCCAGACCTTCCAACGCGGCGGGACGCGGAATGGCGACATCGCCGACGGCTTCGTGTATGGTCGCATCGAATTTCGCTGCCAACGCAGTTTCCAAGCAAACAACCGTCTCCCCTTCTTCGCGCACTTCACGGGCGACTTTTACGCCGTCGGCAGTGTGCGGGTCGATGAGTTCTTTATCTTGCTCATAAACCTGCTTGATGGTGGCGAGGCGGTCGGCGTGGGTGGATTTGCCCGAGGTAAAACCGTATTTGCCGCCGACTTTTTCCAAGGCAAACTGCAAGTCAAAGCCTTTGCCCGTCGCCACTTCCGCCCACAGCGTATTGATTTCCTGAGGATCGCGATCCATCAGGTCGAACACAAAACGCTCGAAGTTGGACGCTTTGGAAATGTCCATAGACGGGCTGGAAGTAACATAAGTATGCTCGCTGTTGCGCGGGCGGTATGCGCCGGTTTTGAAAAACTCGTCCAACACATCGTTTTCATTGGTTGCGACAATCAGGCGGCGGATAGGCAAGCCCATTTGTTTAGCGATGTGTCCCGCGCAAACGTTGCCGAAGTTGCCGCTCGGCACGCAGAAGCTGACCTGCTCGTCATTGCTTTGCGTCGCCTTGAAATAGCCCGCAAAGTAATAAACCACTTGCGCGACGATGCGTCCCCAGTTGATCGAATTGACCGTACCGATATGGTATTTTTCCTTGAACGCAGCATCGTTCTGCACCGCCTTCACAATATCCTGACAGTCGTCAAACATCCCCTTCACGGCGATATTGTGGATATTCTCGTCTTGCAGGCTGTACATTTGCGCACGTTGGAACGCGCTCATCTTACCGTCGGGCGACAACATAAATACGTTCACACCTTTTTTGCCGCGCAAAGCATATTCCGCAGCCGAACCCGTATCGCCGCTGGTCGCGCCCAAGATATTGAGTTCCCTACCTTTTTTGTTTAACACGTATTCAAACGCGTTGCCCAAAAACTGCATCGCCATATCTTTAAACGCCAGCGTCGGGCCGTTGGACAAGGCTTGGATTTTGATGCCGTCCGACAAAGTACGCACGGGCGTGATTTCCTTAGAGCCGAACGCCGCTTCCGTATAAGTACGGTTCAGAATATCGCGCAAATCGTCTGCCGGAATATCCGTTACAAACAGGCTCATCACCTCAAACGCCAGCTCCGGATAACTCAAACCACGCCACTTGTCCAAAGTCTCGCGGCTGACCTGCGGATAACGCTCCGGCAGCATCAAACCGCCGTCGGGCGCAAGCCCCATCAACAAAACCTCGCTAAACGGTTTATGCGCCGTCTCGCCGCGCGTACTGATATATTTCATGATTTCTTCTCTATAAAAACAAAAATATTGCCGATCAAAACAGGAAAACCGCCTGCTAACCATTCCGCAAGCCGCCCTATCCCGACCTTAATCCACTATAAACTTTCAGACGACCCCGATACACAGAGGTCGTCTGAAAACATTATCTATACAAACGCTTGAAACAAGCATTGACGGTTTTCACCGTTACCGACGCAATCGCCCGATCCCGCGAAGAAGGATTCAAAACATCCATCAACTCTTGAGCGGACACCTGATTCGGCGCCTCCTCGCTCGCGCAACCGCAGATTTTGTCTTCCCACTCGCGCTGCTTGTCCGCACTCATCGTCAGCGCGACCAAACGCCACTCGTTGCGCTTGTTCAATTCCGAACGGCACTGATGATCGACCGCCATTTTCACCACGCTGCCGCCGATACCCGTACCGCCGCCCAAACCGCCGAACGCCGAGTCAGAATCATAAGCGCAACCGCCCAACAACGCCGCCACAGAAGCAACGGCAACAATCTTGTTCATATTCATAGCCATCCCTTGCCGCAAGGTCGTCTGAAACGCCCCGCAAAGTCTTTAAACAAACGCGTATTATACCGTAAGCAGTGTGAGATGGGGGATTGGGAGACGTGGGGTATAATTTGGAAAATATTGAATGATCTTATAGAAATAAGGAGTGGTATTCAAAATGTACAAACCAAAGAAAAAATCTTCATTTGTTGAAGTCTTGGAAATAATCGGCAAATCGATAACAATTTTAGCTTCAGCAGGAGTGATATTAGGCGGCTTTCTTTCCTACAGCTACTTATCTTTCATCCGGCAGCCAAGTGTTTTTACCGATGCAATATCAAATCCTTCTAGTCTAGCATCTATTTTAATCACATTTGTATTAACAATAATAGCCCTTATTAGCCCATATATTTTCCCTCACATACTTATCCCTTTATCGAAAGATGTTAAACAGGAAAAAATAGCTATTAAAAATCTGCTACCATGCTTATCCATAGCTCCTTTAACATTTATAGCAATAATTACATATATATATTTGTTCAATGATCTTCCTAAAATCATATTAGAATATATTTCATATATCTCTATTTTGCTCCCTGTGAGCGTATATTTAATTCAAATAACAATCAAAAACAGAAAAGATATTGAAATTTTTATATTAAAATTTGTTTTCTATGCAATATACTACCTAGTATCAGCATTGATCTTGTTTCCTATAATCATCTTTTTTACTATTCCAGCTTTAATTTATTTAATAATATTTTCAAATAATGATATAAAAAATAGATACATAATAAAAATTATTGATTTTTCTAAAAAATTAAAAAATTATTTTTCTCAAAATAAGAATAAAAAAAGAAAAAATAAAATAACAGAGGAAATTACTACATTACTACTCTTTATAATGATAATTATACTCTCATCTGCTACAACATTTTTATACTCCTTAGTTTTTATAATAATGACTAACGATTGGTTACCTGGAGAAGAAACTCAATACTTATACTTACTTTTTCTCGGCATAATGATGCTATTGAATGCCTTCTTAGTCTCTCGCTTCATTCGCCATCAAAAAAACAATAAAAATGATCATAAGAACGTTCTTATATTTCCTTGTATGATTGCTTTTTTTTCATTGCTCTTGATAGTAATACTATCTGAAAATTTTTCTGTGCGTATGCTTTATCCAGTTCGTTTTACAGAAATCCCTCAAAACTCTTCATGGTATTTATTACATAATAATTTTCAACAAAACAATGGTTTCCAAGAAACCAGCGGAATCGACAGAAATGACTTGCTCAAGTTAAAACAAAAATTCAAATGCTCTGCACTTTCAGAAAAAGAAAAAGTAGAAAAAGGCATTTCGTGTTCTTCAATCCCCGAACAACGCAACAACGCCCTATACGGCTACATGGCTTGGAACTTAGGCGACACTAAGGTCTTCTGCCCACCGACTGCTGAAAACAACAAAGGAAAAAAGGAAGCCGCAAAATTAGCAACAGAATGTATCGTTATCAGTGGGAAATTCCTGCAAATTTTGAATGAAAACTATATTGACATTATGCCCAAAGAGCGTTAATCCCCTTTTCAGACGACCTGCTATAATCCACGTCGTCTGAAAACCTCTTTCACGGAAACCGCCATGTCCGACCTTTTTACCCGCCAACCCGATGCGCCGCTTGCCGAACGCCTGCGCCCGCATACGCTTGATGATGTTATCGGACAGCAGCATTTAATCGGCGAAGGCAAGCCGCTGCGTGTGGCGGTGGAAGGTGGAAAGCCGCATTCTATGTTGCTGTGGGGGCCGCCGGGCGTGGGCAAGACGACGTTGGCGCGGATTTTGGCGCAGAGTTTCAATGCCCAGTTTCTGCCTGTTTCCGCCGTATTTTCCGGCGTGAAGGACATACGCGAAGCAATCGACAAGGCAGAAATTGCTTTGCAGCAGGGACGCGCGACGATTTTGTTTGTCGATGAAGTCCACCGCTTCAACAAGGCACAGCAGGACGCGTTTTTACCGCATGTTGAAAGCGGTTTGCTGACTTTTATCGGCGCGACTACGGAAAACCCGTCGTTTGAAGTCAATCCCGCGCTGTTGAGCCGCGCGCAGGTGTATGTTTTACAGTCTTTGTCTTCAGACGACCTCAAGAAGCTGATTGCCAAAGTTTTGGCTTTGCCCGAATACCGAGATTTCACGATTGAAGCCGATGCGCAGGAGCTGCTCGTCAATACCGCCGACGGCGATGCACGCAGATTGTTGAATTTATTGGAACAACTTTTACGCGCTGCCGGCACACGTCGTCTGAAAACCCTGACCGCCGAATTTCTAGCCGACAGCTTGGGTGCGCAAATCCGCCGTTTCGACAAAGGCGGCGAGAGTTTCTACAACCAAATCTCCGCCCTGCACAAATCCGTGCGCGGTTCGCATCCGAATGCCGCGCTGTATTGGTTTTGCCGTATGCTCGACGGCGGCACCGACCCGCGTTACCTCGCCCGCCGCATCGTGCGCATGGCGTGGGAGGACATCGGGCTTGCCGACCCGCGCGCCTTCCAAATTGCCAACGATGCCGCCGCCACCTTCGAACGCTTAGGCTCGCCCGAAGGCGAACTCGCGCTGGCGCAAGCCGTGCTGTACCTTGCTGCCGCCGCCAAATCCAACGCGGGCTACAAGGCATACAACCAAATGCGCCGCTTCGTCAAAGAAAACGCCAGCGACGAAGTCCCCGTCCACCTGCGCAACGCACCGACCAAATTGATGAAGGAATTGGGCTACGGACGCGAATACCGCTACGCCCACGACGAACCGAACGCCTACGCCGCCGGCGAAAGCTATATGCCCGACGGCTTGGATGAACCCGATTTCTACCAACCCGTCCCGCGCGGGCTGGAAATCAAAATCGGCGAAAAGCTGGAATGGTTGAAATCGCTGGATGAGGAAGCGTTGGATAAGCAGAAGTAAATGGTGTCTCGCATTTCAGACGACCTGTTTCACAACGACGGTCAAATGCTTGTATTGTCAAGCTAATTTGGCTACAATCCGATTTTCCTTTTTCTTGCTGAATAATCGAACACAGAAAAAATCGCGGCTGCTGAACCCGATTTCCGAAACAAAGTTAGAAAGCAGATAATGGACAATTTAGACCACAGTCGCAGCCGTGCATGGCGGCGGCATCAGGCAAAACGACCCAGCCATCGCGTACACGGTAAAGCCCCTTTTAAGTGTAAGCCCGAAAAAAAGTGGGATTTTATATTTTCCCGTAAGGACAAAATCAAACGCGCGCAACAACTGGGCTTTATTTACCCCTTCAAACAGCGTGAATTTGAAGCCGAATGGTTTGATTAACTTAAAAAAAACGCATTTCGATTTTATCGAGATGATTTTCACAAGGCGGATATTTTTCCGCCTTTTTTAATTTCTATGAACGCACTTTTTATTTGCAGCCGCAACCAATGGCGCAGCCCCACCGCTGAAGCGGTATTCCGACGCTATCCGAACGTACAGACCCGTTCCGCAGGTACAAGCCCTAACGCACGGCACACCGTTTCCATCAACGACATCGCATGGGCGGATAAGGTTTTTGTGATGGAACAAAAACATAAAAACCGCCTGTCGGCACAGTTTTCCCGCGCTTTGCAACATAAGGAAATTATTGTTTTGGACATTCCTGACGATTACCGTTATATGGACGAAGAATTGATCGAGATATTGAAAGAAAGCGTCGAGCCGTATTTGTCTGACAGCTAGTCTATATAGTGGATTAAATTTAAATCAGGACAAGGCGACGAAGCCGCAGACAGTAC
>JUNU01000008.1 GCA_001067655.1 Neisseria lactamica | reverse complement strand
CGCGAAGGTGGCCGTACCGTAGGTGCAGGTGTGGTTTCTTCTATCATCGCTTAATTGAAGGATATCGATAAATGGCAAACCAAAAAATCCGTATCCGCCTGAAAGCTTATGATTACAGCCTGATCGACCGTTCTGCTCAAGAAATCGTTGAAACTGCAAAACGTACCGGTGCCGTTGTAAAAGGTCCGATTCCGTTGCCGACTAAAATCGAACGTTTCAACATTCTGCGTTCTCCACACGTGAACAAAACTTCTCGTGAACAATTGGAAATCCGCACTCACTTGCGCCTGATGGACATCGTGGACTGGACTGACAAAACTACCGATGCACTGATGAAACTGGACTTGCCAGCCGGTGTTGATGTAGAAATTAAAGTTCAATAATCGCTGCTTTTGATAGAAAGCCGAATGGTTTATCCGTTCGGCTTTTTATTTTTTAACCCATTGAAGCATTTATGGTGGATTCAAATAGAAATAGGGCATTCTGTTGATTGGTATTTTGCACAATCGAGACTTCATGGATGGAATTGAGTTTTTGAATTTTATTAGGTCTTGCTTACTGTTAAAGACCGATATGTGCATCATTGGAAATCGGTTTGTATTTGTATGGGGAGCCGGTGTTCCGGTGTTAGATAAATAATTCTTTGAACACTTTCCGTGGGTAAAGCCTACGCGACGTTTTCTCCCTTTATTCAGGACAAAGGTTGTCTGAAAGCATAGGTGCAGCAGGTCAAAGAAACCATGTTGAGGTCGTCTGAAAACAGATGATTGGCGAAATTCATTTGAGCTTTTGCGAAACCTATATTGAAGTACGGCAAATTTTGATGGGTTATTGCGATTCGGCCAACTCTTGTCCAAAGGATGCAATAAGCTGGCGGTAAATTTGATAAGCTAATAAACGGTTGCGATTTTGGTATTTTTCATCCTCTTTTGCGGGGGAGAGGAATAGGGAAAATACGGAAATAGCGGAAATATAGTGGCTTAACTTTAAACCAGTACGGCGTTGCCTCGCCTTAGCTCAAAGAG
>JUNU01000075.1 GCA_001067655.1 Neisseria lactamica | reverse complement strand
TGTACTGTCTGCGGCTTCGTCGCCTTGTCCTGATTTAAAGTTAATCCACTATACGTTTTATCAACGGGCAATCATTAAAAGAAACGTATTATAGATGATTTCAGACGACCCTATGAATTTTCCATTACAAATTCCGCCCAAATTACGGAAACAATAGAGAACCATATTTTCAGACAACAAAAACGCCGCATTTCTGCGGCGTTCGTTTACTCAGGTTTAGTTGGCATTTTCTTGTAAAGCCAAGTCCACACGTTCACGCAATTCCTTACCGGGCTTGAAGTGAGGGACGTGTTTTTCAGGCACTTCCACACGTTCGCCGGTTTTGGGGTTGCGGCCGATACGGGCCGGGCGATGGTTCAAATCGAAGCTGCCGAAGCCACGGATTTCAATACGCTGACCGCGAGCCAGCGAGCGAGTCATGGTATCAACCAAAACTTTTACGCTGTATTCGACGTCTTTTGCCAGCAATTGGTTACCGTTTTTCTCGGCAAAAACTTCTGCCAAACGAACCATTAATTCAGACTTCGTCATGTCTGCAACCTTATTCTTGGTCGCCGGACAGTTTGGCTTTCAGCAAGTCGCCGAGGCTGGTAGTACCTGCGCTGGCGGTTGCAGCAGCGTTGACTGAATTCAGAGCTTCGCGGTTTTCTTTAGCGTCTTTGGCTTTAACAGACAGGCGGATGCTGCGGTTTTTGCGGTCGACGGTTACGATAACGGCTTCAACCTCGTCACCTTCTTTCAGTTTGGTGGTCAGGTCTTCAACGCGGTCGGCTGCGAATTCGGAAGCAGGCAGGTAGCCTTCTACTTCGTCAGACAGGGCAACAACGGCACCTTTGGCGTCAACAGATTTCACAGAACCTTTAACCAAAGAACCTTTGTCGTTTACGCTGATGAAGTTACCGAAAGGATCGCCTTCCAGTTGTTTGATGCCCAATGAGATGCGCTCTTTGTCAACGTCGATTGCCAATACAACGGCTTCAACTTCTTCGCCTTTTTTGTATTTGCGTACAGCTTCTTCGCCAGCTTCAGTCCAAGACAGGTCGGACAAGTGAACCAGACCGTCGATACCGCCGGGCAGGCCTACGAATACGCCGAAGTCAGTGATGGATTTAACCGCACCGGAGATTTTGTCGCCTTTGTTGTGGTTGGCGGCAAATTCTTCCCAAGGATTGGCTTGGCATTGTTTCATACCCAAAGAGATACGGCGGCGGTCTTCGTCGATTTCCAGGATCATTACTTCAACTTCGTCACCCAGTTGAACAACTTTGCTTGGGTGTACGTTTTTGTTGGTCCAATCCATTTCGGAAACGTGTACCAAACCTTCGATGCCTTGTTCGATTTCAACGAACGCACCGTAATCAGTCAGGTTGGATACTTTACCGAACAGGCGGGTACCTTGTGGGTAACGACGGGTCAGGCCGCTCCAAGGATCTTCGCCCAATTGTTTCATACCCAGAGAAACACGTTGTTTGTCTTGGTCGAATTTCAGGACTTTGGCTTCAACTTCTTGACCGACTTCCAGAACTTCGCTCGGGTGTTTCACACGGCGCCATGCCAAGTCGGTGATGTGCAACAGGCCGTCGATACCGCCCAAGTCAACGAATGCACCGTAGTCGGTGATGTTTTTAACGATACCTTTGATGATAGAGCCTTCTTGCAGGTTTTCCAGCAGGGCTTTACGCTCTTCACCCAAAGTAGCTTCCAGAACGGCGCGGCGGGAAACCACGACGTTGTTGCGTTTTTTGTCCAGTTTGATGACTTTGAATTCGATTTCTTTGCCTTCAAAGTGGGAAGTGTCTTTAACGGGACGTACGTCAACCAAAGAACCCGGCAAGAATGCGCGGATGCTGTTGATCATAACGGTCAGGCCGCCTTTGACTTTGCCATTGATAACGCCGGACAGGATGTCGCCGTTTTCCATCGCTTCTTCCAAAGCAATCCAGTCGGCAGCACGTTTGGCTTTTTCGCGGGACAGTTTGGTTTCGCCGAAGCCGTTTTCAACGGATTCGATGGTAACGGTAACGAAATCGCCAACTTTAACTTCAATCTCGCCCTGAGCGTTTTTGAATTCAGCAACGTCAATCAGAGATTCTGATTTCAGACCTGCGTTTACAGTAACGAAGTTTTGATCAATGCCGACTACTTCGGCAGTAATCACTTCACCTGGGTTCATCTCTTGCAGGGTAAAGCTTTCTTCCAGCAGCTGGGCAAAATTTTCCATAGTCATATATACTCTTTTCGGTACACCGCCAAGGGGTGCGGGGTAGGTTGGAGAATGCCTGCCGCCCTTGGCTCGACAGGCTTTGAAAATAAATATTTCAGACGACCTTCGGATGCTCCAAAGGTCGTCTGAAACAAAACGCAGGGATTATACCCTAAATTTTAAACTTTATGATACCAATCAAGCACTTTTTTTACAGCTTCTTCGATACTCAGCCCGCCCGTATCCAAAAGCTCGGCATCGGGGAGCTGCTTTAAGGGCGCGACACTGCGGCGGCGGTCAGCTTCGTCCCGTGCTTCAATGTCCGACAAAATCCGTTCAAATTCCAAGCCTTCGCACGGAATGCCAATTTGTTTGGCGCGGCGTTCCGCCCGTATTTTCGCACCTGCGGTCAGGAAAATCTTTAACGCCGCATCAGGGAAAACAACCGAACCCATATCGCGCCCGTCGGCGACCAAACCTTTTTCCGTCAGAAAATCACGCTGCCGCTGCAAAAGCGCGGCACGCACTTTCGGCAACTGCGCCACTGCAGAAGCGCCCATACTGATTGCTTCGCTGCGGATTTGTCCCGAAACGTCTTCATCATCCAAAAAGACCTGCGACCCTTCAAAGCGGGCGGGCAGATTTTCCGCCAACTCGGCAACCGCATCTTCATCGCTCCATTCCACATCCCGTTTCTTCGCATAGAGCGCGGTCAGGCGGTATAACGCGCCGGAGTCCAGATAATCAAATCCCAAAGCCTGAGCGACACGGGAAGCAACTGTACCTTTTCCCGAGGCACTGGGTCCGTCTATGGCGATGACTTTTTGTTTGGTATTCATATTTTGGCTTTCTGAAATAATGTAGGAGGTCGTCTGAAAGAACGCATCAGGCAGGCATTATATAGATAATTGTTTAATGATGAGAACCGAGGTCGTCTGAAAAAGCATTTCAGACGACCTTAGATGTTAATTGGAGTGTGGGCTAACGTCGTCTTTAAATTGTTTCGTCGTCGTATTGGTTATTTCATTATGAAGAAAAACAGTTATCCGTTTGAGCTGATTAGGGTAGGGCGGTTCATATTTTACTTTTTAGAAGCTTGGTATATTTAATGGTTTATTTGTAAATTAATGTTCATTTATGGGGTGAAACTGTATAATTCCCGCCGTTTGAATTGATTTGACGAGGCTTTTTGATGAACCAGCTTAAATTGGCGGTTTCCGGCGCGCAGATTTTGTTTGTGGCGTTCGGGGCGATGGTGCTTGTTCCGCTATTGACCAAACTGAATCCTTCTTTGGCACTTTTAGGTGCGGGCATCGGTACGCTGCTCTTTCAAATAGTCACCAAACGTAAAGTACCGATTTTCCTCGGCTCTTCTTTTGCCTTTATTGCGCCGATTATCTACTCCCTCGAAACATGGGGCCTGCCTTCGACCATGTTCGGGCTGTTTGCGGCGGGTTTTATGTATTTTGTGTTTGCCGCGCTGATTAAATGGCGCGGGCTGGCTACGGTCAACCGGCTGTTGCCGCCCGTGGTTATCGGGCCTGTGATTATGGTCATCGGTTTGTCTGTCGCCGCAGCCGCAAGTGAAATGGCAATGGGCAAATCCAGCGGAAAGCAAGTAATCGACTATGCGGATGCGCTGATTTTGTCGGGCTTTACGTTTGCCGTTACGGTGGTTGTGTCGGTTTTCGGCAGTCGTATGATGAAACTGGTTCCGATTTTAATTGGCGTGGCTGCGGGCTATATTTTGGCTTTGGTGATGGGCTTGGTAGACACCGCCGCCATCGCGGCTGCACCGTGGTTTGCCGCGCCGCATTTTGAAACGCCACAAGTCAACTGGCAGGCCGCGCTGTTTATGTTGCCCGTCGCCATCGCGCCCGCCATCGAACACATCGGCGGCATCATGGCAATCGGCAATGTAACGGGCAACAACTACACCAAAGACCCGGGCTTGGATAAAACGCTGGCGGGCGACGGCTTGGGCGTATGCGTGGCGGGTTTGATCGGCGGTCCGCCGGTAACGACTTACGGCGAGGTAACGGGCGCGGTGATGATTACGAAAAACAGCAATCCGGTCATTATGACTTGGGCGGCGATTTTTGCCATCGCTATGGCGTTTTTCGGCAAATTCAATGCTTTCCTCGCTTCCATTCCTCTGCCCGTAATGGGCGGCATCATGCTGCTTTTGTTCGGTACGATTGCTTCTTTGGGCATTAAAACGCTGGTGGATGCGAAAGTGGATTTGATGCAGCCGAAAAATCTGGTCATTGTCAGCTCGGTTTTGACGGTCGGCGTCGGCGGCATGGCGGTTCATGTCGGTACGTTGAGCTTTGCCGGCGTCGGTTTGTGCGCCATTTTGGCGATTGTATTGAATTTCTTGCTGCCGAATCCGAAGACGGAAAGTTGATTTGGCATTGCAGCCGATAAGGTAAAAAGGTCGTCTGAAATGGGGAATGCCCTGATTTCAGATGACCTTTTTTAGCAAAAGATTTGATATTGGCAAAATAATAATAGGTCGTCTGAAACGATATCCTTACCATATAGATAAGTTGATATGTTAATATCCTATTTTTATTAAACAGGAAAGTAACCATGTTGCACAAAATCGGGATCATGAGTGCGTTAATTTTGGGTTTTGCCATGCCGGCCGCTGCCGAATGTTTGATTCAAAAAGACAGCATCGCAGGAATTAAATTAGGGCAGAACTTAAAGCAGGTAAAACAGAAATTCCCGAAGGCAAAAATGGAGAGAATAAGTGATGCCGAAGGTGTGGCGTATGTTGCCATTACACTGTCTAAAGACGTTATGGTTATCGCTTTACAAGATGGAGACGACAATCCTGATTCTCCTATAAAACTCCATAGAAAAATTGATTCTTTGAGCACCTATTCTCCCGCCTGTCACACGGCTTCGGGGGTACATCCGGGCATGAAGATCAAAGATGCAGAAGCCAAGTTGGGCAAAGTCAAAAAAATCATAATGTCGGAAATCGAAGCGCGTGAATATGCAATATTTACCCGTCATCCGAAACATTTCGAATTTAGAATGGAAATGGGAGCAGGAATTTATTCAGGTAAAGGTGGAGTACCGAATCAAACTCGGCGTTACCGTAAAGGGGGCAGTATTTTAGAAATTTCTGTATCTAAATACGGAGGTTTTGATAACTGAAGAGCAGGGCATTAGGCAAAAAGCTTAAAAAACCGACTACGGAATAGAAACGCTCCTGTATGTTCCAGCTGGCTTTTAAAATCCCTGAAAACTGTCCAAACGGCTATGGGATTTGAACAACCGCCGCCCTGTAACTGTTGCCGATTGATTTCACTATATAATACAGGTCGTCTGAAAACAGGATTTCCGTTTTCAGACGACCTTTTTGATGCTTACTTGCCTTAACCGTTTATTTGTGCAACTAGAGTATTGAATCTATGCCTTCCGCCCTTATAAATAGCAAATACGGCATAATGATTAACATGATAAAGACGGAAGAACGATATGGCAGAAAAAACCTATTACGAAATTCTCGGCGTGGACAAAACCGCCGACGCCGACACCATTAAAAAGGCCTACCGCAAACTGGTACGCAAATACCATCCCGACGTCAGCAAAGAACCTGACGCCGCCGAGCGCACCGCCGAAATTAACACCGCCTACGAAACCTTATCCGACCGTGAAAAGCGTGCCGAATACGACGAATTGCTGGCCAATCCCTACGGCCGCAGCGCAGGCGGCAATCCGTTCGGCGGCGCGCAATCCGGCGGCTTCCACTACGAATACCGCGGCGGCGAACCTTTCGGCGCGGGCGATTTCAATTTTGAAGATTTGTTTGCCGGCTTCGGCCGCAATCAGAGACAGGCGCACGCAAGGCCGGCCGGCCCGATTAAAGGCGAAGACCAGCATGCCGAACTGAGTATCGATATTTACGCCGCTTATGTCGGCGCGGAGCGTTCGCTGAATCTGAACGTGCCGACCGTGGACGAATACGGTCGCGTCGGTTATCAGACCAAAACCCTCAACGTCAAAATCCCCAAAGGCATTACCGAAGGCCAGCAAATCCGTTTGGCGGGACAGGGTCTGCCCGGCTACAACGGCGGCGCAAACGGCGATTTGTATCTGAAAATCAAGTTCCACGACAAACCCGATTTATACGTTAAAAACAAAAAAGACGTATACCAGGCCATAGACGTCAAGCCTTGGGAAGCCGTATTGGGCGGCAAAATCATCGTTCCCACCGCAGCGGGACGTTTGCAGGTCAACCTGCCCGCCAACAGCCAAAACGGTAAAAGCATACGCCTGAAAGGCAAAGGTATTCCTGCCAAAGAAGCGGGTGATTTGTACCTCAACATTCGCATCAGCGTTCCCAAGGCCGAAAGTGAAGCCGACCGCGCTGCATGGGCGCAGCTTGCCGCCCACTTTGACGGCAAAAGCGCATCAAATTGAAAGGACAAACCATGACGCAACACACCGACATTACCCTGACTTTCGAAGAAATCCTCGCTGCCAGCCGCTGCCGCCGCGATTGGCTGCTGGAGCTGATAGAGGAAGAAATCATCAGCGTAAACGGCAGACCGGAACAAACTTTGTACAGCGGCTTCCAACTTGCCCGCATCTGCCGCGCCCAGCGGCTGAGCCGCGACTTTGACGCCGGCATTCCCGCACTCGGCCTGATTATGCGCCTGTTGGACGAAGTGGAAGAATTGCGCAAGGCACAGCAACCCTTATCCCTGCTGGATGAAGGCAAATAGCGGTCAATAAAAGAAGGCCGTCTGAAAAATAGTTTTCAGACGACCTTTTTTCAATACGGGAAACGATGATGGCTGAGAATACTGCCGATGATTTGAACCTTGCCGCCGCTCAAGCGGCCGGACATTTGCTAGAGCGTTGCGTACCGGAGGATGCTGCGGTGCTGACGCCGTATGTGTTGCGGCTCTTCGCGGCTTTGCAGAACGGGCATTCGTTTGTTTGGCTGGATGAGGGCGAAGCAGAGGAATTGGCGGGATTAGCGCCGACAGTCGGGCAGGGCGCGTCGCCATTGGTATTGCAGGGCAGAAAGTTGTTTTTGGGGCGGATGTGGCAGCTCGAGCATGATTTAGCGGCTGAAATTCAGCGTTTGGCAGAAGCGGAAGTCGAGCCTGTGGATTGGATGAGCGCATCGCAAAACTTGTCTAGCTGGTTTGCCGATAAAGGAAGCGAAGGCCAACGGGATGCGGCGGGGCTTGCCTTGCTCCAGGCGTTTATGCTGATTACGGGAGGACCGGGTACGGGCAAGACGACAACGGTGGCGAAACTTTTGGGGCTGATTTGCACCAACTCTGCCACGCGCCTGCCGCGTATCGCGCTGGCCGCGCCGACGGGCAAGGCGGCGGCGCATATGGCGCGCGCGCTGCATCGTGCGGTGGACGGTTTCGAGATGCCGGAGGCAGTGCGCAATCATTTGTCCGCGGTGGAAGGGCAGACGGTTCACCGCCTTTTGAAACTGCGCCCGCCGCAAATGCTGCCTGCGTTTGACGGCAACCGTCCGCTGCCTTTGGATGTGTTGGTGGTGGATGAGGCTTCGATGTTGGATGTTTCCTTGCTGCTTTACTTGCTGCGTGCGATTCCGTCGGGTTGCCGCGTGATTTTTTTGGGTGACGAGTTCCAGCTGCCTTCTGTCGGCGTCGGCGCGGTATTGGCGGCGTTGTCGAGACGGACGGTTTTAGATAAGGAGACGGCGGAGCAGCTGGGTATTTATCTGCCGGAACACGGTTTCCCTGTGGAGGAAAATCCGCCGGCTTTGTCGCAAAACGTCGCGCAACTGACGGTCAGTCACCGTTTCGGCGCAGACAGCGGCATCGGTTGCTTGGCTAGGGCGGTGGTGTCAGGTAAAAGCGCGGAAGGCTGGGCGCAGTTTGCCTTGTTCCCCGACGAGCTGGAAATCCGCGAGGGTCGTCTGAAACAGCAGGCGGAGCTGCTGTACCGCAAACACGAAAAATACTGGCAGGCAGTCGATAAAAACGATGTGGCGCTGGCATTCGGACACGCGGCGGATGTGGTCGTTTTGGCGGCATGGCGGCAGGACGCGGAGGCATTCAACGAGGAGTATTGCCGTTATCTGCAACGCAAACATCGGGCGGGCGCGGATACACCGTGGTTTGCAGGGCAAATCATCATGATTGCGCGCAACGACTATACGCTGGAAGTGTTCAACGGCGACATCGGGCTGATTATGCCCGACGCGGAATCGGCAAATGGTTTGGCGGCGTATTTCCCGAATGCGGACGGCTTCAAAAAAATCGCCATCAGCCGCCTGCCACAGTTTGAGTCCGCGTTCGCCATGACCGTGCATAAAAGCCAAGGTTCGGAATACCGGGAAGTGTGGCTGCTGCCGCCGTCGGGAAAGATAGAGCAGGGTGGAGATGACGCGCTGTCGGGCTTAAACAACGCGCTGCTTTACACCGCCATCACCCGCGCGCGGGAACGCTTCATTTTTTGGGGAAATGAAGAACAATGGCGGATGGCGGTGGAGACCCGAAAAAACCGCCGCACGGCGTTGGGCGAAATCTTGGATACCATGTTCGGATCGAAAGCTTGAATAAAACCCTAAAGGTCGTCTGAAAACGGTACTGATGCTGCCGGAAGTTTTCAGACGACCTTTTTCTATTGATATGTATCAAAATCAGCGTTTGGAATTAAGCATAATACTCTAAATCTTCTTGACGGTTTGCGCCGTCTTTCATAGGATTGAAGCCGTTCGATTACAAAAATTAGTAAATTCCTAACAAATATTGATTGGGAATTTTTCATTAAAAATACCTTTTACTACTCAATCGGAGCTTTGCATGAACATCCAAAAAAACTTTGCCGTTGTATGCGCTGCCTTGGCAGCATCACCTTTCGCATTTGCAGAAACCGCCGACGCTGAGCGTGATGCCGCCGCGTTGGCGACGACAAGCGATTACGTCAATTCAGGCAGCGTCATCCGCAAAGACGAAGACAAAATCAGCATTTTCAATGATTTGCTGACCGTAAACGGCTCATTCCGCATCCGGGCCGACACCAAAGACATCAATGCCAACAACAGCAGCACCAATCCCACGCCCGAAGCCTCCAACACCAATTTCAACGCCGAATTCTGGTTGCGCGCCAAGCTTTATAAAGACTGGAAACTGGTTACCCAAATCGAACCCAACATCGACTTGAAAACCGGTAAATTCAACGGCGACCACGATGTTCCGGTAAACAAACTCTACGTCGAAGGCACGATTACCGAAGGCATCAAAGCCCGCGCAGGTAAATTTGGCGCATTCTCCTCCTACGGCCGCGTTTGGGATACCGCAGTAACCGGCGGCGAAATCTTCTTTGACAACAAAACCCTACCCACCAAAATCTACGCAGGCCGCTTTACCGGCAGCCTCAACGACAACGTATGGGGCATAGGCGGCCGCCGCAAACACTTCGCCGCCATTCAAAGCAGCCTGCCGGTTAACGAAAACATCAACGTCGGCGCAACCGTCAGCTACATGAAAGACATAGACGTGCGCGGCGCGAAGAAAAACGCCGTCTTCGGCGAAATCGGCACGGATGTCAAATTTAACGACGATTGGCGTTGGATGGCGGCGGTCAGTAAGTCCAACATCAAAGCCTATAACGACGCAGGACAAAAAATCAAAAACGACGGCGTGTTCACCGAAGTCCGCTACAAACTCGCCGACTGGAAAGTCCGCAATTCCTACGATGCCTTCCTGAACTACCGCCGCGTCGGCGCACTTTCAGGCGTATCTTCGGTCGAGGATTACAGCAAAAACGTACAAGGCGTACAGATCGGCGCAACTTATATTCCTTGGAAAAACTGGAAAGTATCAGGCTTTTACTTGGCAGGTAAACAAGTTACTCCGACTGCCGACTCAAACAGACAAGACGTAAACGTCTTGCGCGGTCAAGTGGAATACAAATTCTAAGCCGTTTGTATAAAAGCTTTGTGCAATAAAAGGTCGTCTGAAAACCTGTTTTCAGACGACCTTTCTCTATCCCCTCCATCAAATCGAATATTCAATCAACTCGTTCTGCGAAAACACATAAACCTGTTTCGGCACCAATGCCAATTCCCGCCCTGCGGACAAATCCAGCCTTGACGCGTCGCTGCCTGCCAGTATGATGTGTACGTCCTGTTTGCCGTGTTTTACCAAAACGTGCGTCAGTGCGCCGACGGCGTGGATTTTTTCGATTTCGGCGCGAATCATCGGGGTTTCGTGTTCGGCGGCGATCTGCCATTCGTGCGGGCGGATGTAGCCGGTGGCGGTTTGTTCCTGCCATTTGTAGTGTGCGTCCAATTTCCACGCGAAGCCGTTGTAGTGCCAGATGCCTTTTTCGATTCTGCCTTCAAATGCGTCGGTTTCGCCGAGGAATTCGGTAACGAAGGCGTTTTCGGGTTTGCGGTAAATGGCTTCGGCACTGCCGGTTTGCTCGATTTTGCCGTGGTTCATGACGACGATTTCGTCGGAAACTTCGAGGGCTTCTTCTTGGTCGTGCGTTACTAAAATGCTGGTTACGCCTAGGTTGTGATGGATGTCGCGCAGCCAGGTGCGCAATTCTTTGCGTACTTTGGCATCCAGCGCGCCGAAGGGTTCGTCCAGTAGCAGGAGTTTGGGTTCGACCGCAAGGGCGCGGGCGAGGGCGATGCGTTGGCGTTGGCCGCCGGAGAGCTGGTGCGGATAGGATTTGGCGAGGTGGGAGAGCTGCACGAGTTTGAGCAATTCTTCGACTTTGGTGCGGATTTGTTCTTTGGACGAGCGTTCGGACTTGGGCAATACGGTCAAACCGAAGGCGACGTTGTCAAACACGTTCATGTGGCGGAAGAGGGCGTAGTGTTGGAACACGAAACCGACTTTGCGTTCGCGCACGTGTTTGGCGGTTACGTCTTGCCCGTCAAAGAGAATATTGCCGCCGTCGGCGTTTTCCAATCCGGCGATGATGCGCAGGAGCGTGGTTTTGCCGCAGCCGGAAGGGCCGAGCAGGGAAACGAGTTTGCCGGTGGGGACGTTGAGGTTGATGTTTTTCAGCGCGTGGAAATTGCCGAAGTGTTTGTTTAGGTTTTGGATGGTGATGCTCATGCTGCGTTCCTTTCGGCGGCGGCGAGTTTTTTATCTTGTAATTTTGTGATGATATTCTGCACCGCCAGCGTCGCCAGTGCTAAAAGTGCCAATACGCCGGAGAGGGCGAATGCGCCGATGAAGTTGTATTCGTTGTAGAAGATTTCGACCAAAAGCGGAATGGTGTTGGTCTCGCCGCGTATGTGTCCCGATACCACGCTGACCGCGCCGAACTCGCCCATCGCGCGGGCGTTGGTGAGGATGATTCCGTAGAGTAGCGCCCATTTGATGTTGGGCAGGGTAACGCGCCAAAACATCTGCCAGCCGCTTGCGCCGAGTATCAGCGCGGCCTGTTCTTCACTGTCGCCCTGCGCCTGCATCAGCGGGATGATTTCGCGCGCGACAAAGGGAAAGGTAACGAACAGCGTCGCCAGAATAATGCCGGGGATGGCGAAGATAATCTGTATGCCTTGCGCTTCCAGCCAGCCGCCCAATGCCGTGTGCGCGCCGAACAATAAGACGAACATCAAACCGGCCACCACGGGCGATACGGAAAACGGCAAATCGAGCAGGGTGGTCAGCAACTGCTTGCCGCGGAAGTCGAAACGGGTCAGCAGCCACGCCATCGCCACGCCCAAGACGGCATTGACGGGAACGACCACCGCAGCGGTAATCAGGGTGAGCTTGATTGCCGCCCACGCTTCGGGATCGGTAATAGATTGCAGGTACAAATCCCAACCGCCTTTCAGCGCTTCGTAAAACACGGCGACAAGCGGTACGACCAGCATCAGCAGCAGGAACCCCAGCGCGACGGCGGTCAGCAGCACGCGCAGCCAGCGCGGTTCGGTCAGGTTTGGGTTGGCGGAATAGGGTTTCATGGCGGTGGTGTTCTCTGGTTGGTTTTAAGATGTTTGAGGGTCGTCTGAAAAGGGATTGAGGGGTTTAGCTTTCGTAGGTCGGATTCTTGAATCCGACAAGGTTGCTGAATCGCAAATGTTTGTCGGATACAAGTATCCGACCTACGAATTCTGTGTTTTGGGGAGCGGATTCGTTTTCAGACGACCTTTTATCTTTTATGTTAAAAGGGAAATAAAAAAGTCTAGCTGCCGTCATTCCCGCGCAGGCGGGAATCCATCGGTAAATTTCGGCTGCCTTATTGATTTTCTGTTTTCCTATTGCCTTGTGGTGGATTCCCGCCTGCGCGGGAATGACGGCAACAGCGTAGTTCAGGTTTTCAGACGACTTTTTAAGGTAGGTCGAATTCTTGAATCCGACAAAATATCGGTTGTTTCCGTTGTTTCAGTTTCAGTATCAAAACGTCGGATTCAAGAATCCGTTCCACATTTTTCAGACGACCCCTCAACCCTTCGCACCCGAACGCCTGCTCAACGCCCACTGCATCACGTTCAACGCAAACAGAATCACAAACGAAACCAGCAGCATAAACAACGCCACCGCCGACGCGCCCTGTACGTCGAACTGTTCCAGCTTGCCGGTAATAATCAGCGGCAGGATTTCGGAAACCATCGGAATGTTGCCCGCGATAAAAATCACTGAGCCGTATTCACCCGTTGCCCGCGCGAACATCATGCCCGCGCCGGTTAAAAGTGCCGGCGTGATTTCCGGCAGCAGCACGCGGCGGAACGTTGTGAAGCGGTTTGCGCCCAAAGTCGCCGCCGCTTCCTCATATTCACCCGACAATTCCTCCAATACCGGCTGCACGGCGCGGACGATAAAAGGCAGGCTGACGACGACCAGCGCAATCCAAATGCCGACGGGCGTAAACGCGATTTTGATGCCCAAAGGCTCGAAAAAGCGGCCTATCCAACCGTTCGGCGCATACAGGGTCGCCAACGCGATACCGGTAACCGCCGTCGGCAGCGCAAACGGCAAATCGACCAGCGCGTTCACCAGCCCTTTGCCCGGGAATTCATAGCGCACCAACACCCACGCCACCAACGTGCCGAACACGACATTGGTCAGCATCGCATAAAACGACATCCGCAAACTCAGCCACACCGCCGCCAACACGTTCGGCTCGGCAATCGTGTTCCAAAAGCCGCCCCAGCCGATTTCCGCCGCTTTCGCCGCCATCATCGCAAACGGCAAAACCACCAGAAGCGACAGGCACAATACGGTCAGGCCGAGGCTGATTTTGAAGCCGGGCAGTACGCTGGGCGTTTTGAGTAATAACATGGTCGGTCGGAAGGGAAAAAGAAGATGCTGCCACTTTAACGGGGTCGTCTGAAAAACGGAAAGAATGGTTTGTTTGGTGTAAAGATGATTTTGTTATATATGCTGGATTGCCTTTTGGGGCTTTCAGACGACCTGTTATAATCTGCGCCTCTTTTTGGTTCGTCTGCATTCCCATGAAACTCAACCCCCAACAGCAAGCCGCCGTCAAATATCTCGGCGGGCCTCTGCTCGTGCTTGCCGGCGCCGGCAGCGGCAAAACCGGCGTGATTACGCAAAAAATCAAACATTTGATTGTCAATGTCGGCTATCTGCCGCATACCGTCGCCGCGATTACCTTTACCAATAAAGCCGCTACGGAAATGCAGGAACGCGTCGCCAAAATGCTGCCCAAATCGCAAACGCGCGGGCTGACGATTTGCACCTTCCACTCTTTAGGCATGAAGATTTTGCGCGAAGAGGCGAACCATATCGGTTACAAAAAAAACTTTTCCATCCTCGATTCCACCGACAGCGCGAAAATCATCGGCGAACTTTTGGGCGGCACGGGAAAAGAAGCCTTATTCAAAGCGCAGCATCAGATTTCCCTGTGGAAAAACGATTTGAAAACGCCTGAAGACGTGCTTCAGACGACCTCCAACGCATGGGAAGAACAAATCGCGCGCGTGTATGCGAGCTATCAGGAAACCCTGCAAAGCTATCAGGCTGTGGACTTCGACGACTTAATCCGCCTGCCCGCCGTACTGTTGCAGCAAAACAGCGAAGTGCGCAACAAATGGCAACGGCGGCTGCGTTATCTGTTGGTTGACGAATGTCAGGACACCAATACCTGCCAATTTACGCTGATGAAGCTGCTGACCGGCGCGGAAGGTATGTTTACCGCCGTCGGCGACGACGACCAGTCCATCTACGCATGGCGCGGTGCGAACATGGAAAACCTGCGCAAAATGCAGGAAGACTATCCGCAGATGAAAGTCATCAAACTGGAGCAAAACTACCGCTCCACTGCGCGTATTCTCAAAATCGCCAACAAAGTGATTGAAAACAATCCTAAATTGTTTACCAAAAAACTTTGGTCGCAGTTCGGTGAAGGCGAAATCGTCAAAGTCGTTGCCTGTCAAAACGAGCAACACGAAGCCGACTGGGTCGTCAGCCAAATCGTCAAACAAAAGCTGGTCGGCGGTGACAAAACCCAATACGCCGATTTCGCCGTGTTATACCGCGGCAACCATCAGGCGCGGATTTTTGAAGAAGCCTTACGCAGCGCGCGCGTTCCCTACCAACTCTCCGGCGGGCAGAGTTTTTTCGACAAAGCCGAAATTAAAGACGTTTTGTCCTATTTGCGCCTGCTTGCCAACCCCAACGACGACCCCGCCTTCCTGCGCGCCGTTACCACGCCCAAACGCGGCATTGGCGATGTAACGCTGGGTAAGCTCAACACCTACGCGCATGAACACGAATGCAGCCTGTATGAAGCCGCGCAAAACGAAGAAGCCCTCGCTTTGCTGAACAATACCAACCGCCAACACCTGCAAGCCTTTATGGATATGTTCGGCAGCTACCGCGCCAAAGCCGAAACCAGCGAAGCGGGCGAACTCATCAACAGCTTGCTTAAAGAAATCGACTACGAAAACCACCTGCTTGCCAGTGAAGAGGGTAAAGCAGGCGAGATCAAATGGCGCAACGTCAGCGACCTGACCGGCTGGCTGGAGCGCAAAGGCGAACAAGACGGCAAAAACATCATCGAACTCGCCCAAACCGTCGCCTTAATGACGCTCTTGGAAGGCAAAAGCGAAGAAGAAGTCGATGCCGTCAAACTCTCGACCCTGCACGCCTCCAAAGGCTTGGAATACCCCTACGTCTTCCTCGTCGGCTGCGAAGAGGGCATCCTGCCGCACAACGACAGCATCGAAGAAGACAATGTTGAAGAAGAACGCCGCCTGATGTACGTCGGCATCACCCGCGCCAAGCGCCAGCTTACGCTGACCCACTGCGTCAAACGCAAAAAACAAGGCACATGGCAGTTCCCCGAACCCAGCCGCTTTATAGACGAAATGCCGCAGGAAGACATCAAGATTTTAGGGCGCAAAGGCGGCGAGCCGATTGTAAGCAAGGAAGAGGGTAGAAGCCATCTGGCGGGGATGCTGGATATGTTGGCGGCGAAAGGGAAAGGCTGAAACGAGAGATGGACCAGCAAAAGGTCGTCTGAAATAGGTTGCACATGGTACTCTTCTTTAATTTGAAGTGTTCCGGATTCCTCCTGTCAGCCTGGAAGGACAACAAATCTGTGTCAGCCTCAATAATTCAAAAGCAGCGTTGTCGAATGTAAAATACATGGCTATAATCCGCATTACAAGTTTTCCGACGGATAGCGAAAAGTCTGTCTTTCGGCTGCTCTTTTCAGTTAAGATTTTATTAAATAATGTCTTTGTTGGTTAAGGAAAAATACTAACCTTTCTTAACTGTATAGAAAATTGAAAATAATGGAATTTTTTAACTGAGTGCAGTCGGAAGACTTGCCCCACTAATCGGGGATAAAAATCAAACGGCCTTGATGGTTCATCCCATCAAGGCCGTTTTTGCGTCATGCGTATTTTCAAGGTCTTAAAGAGGTCGTCTGAAAATGGCTTTAAGGGCATCTCAGGATATCGGTTTTCAGACGACCTTTTTTCAACGATTTGAGGGTCGTCTGAAACGCCCATCCTACCAATAAGTAGCATATTCAAACTATTTCGTTTCGGGTATAGTATCGCCTGAACAGACTTTCAGGCAGGCTGACCGGTGCGGAAGCGATGTTTTATATGTTATCCCTAAAGATTCCCGCGCCGCCTATCGTCAGCCCGCCCTAAACCGTATGATGCGACATTGCTTTGGAGAAGCGCTGAAATGTTCAAACGTCCTGAAGAAATCATCGTCCTTGTCCTTGCCGTTATTTGGGTGGTGCTGACTTATTTCATCGCCGCCTTTCTCGGCGCAGATACTTACACCATTTTCCTGATTACCGGCCTGACGCTGGTATGGGCAGGCGTATGCTTCCGCCTGTGGCAGATTAATTTAAGCCGTAATATCTGGCCGCTGTTTTTAGGCAGCTTGGTGATGTGTTGGTGGCCATATTTGGATTGGTATGCCATCAAAGACATCGTCGTTCCAGCATCCGGAGGGGAGGCGATTATCGTGACCAAACCTTGGTATGCAAGCTGGACCTTCAAATTCATCCTGTCCCTCATTCCGGTAGCGCTCGGCTATTCGTTCAAATGGAAGCAGGCTAAAAAACGCCATTCCGCCTCTTCACGCGCCTGAAATCCAAACCTAAAACGCCGTTAACCTCAAACGGCGTTTTGCTTTTTCAGACGACCCGCATACTGTCAACGCTATCGATAAACTGCTATACTTTTCGGATAATTCAACCGGTTTTTACTCAGATAAGGTCGTCTGAAAAGTACCCGACAAACGGAATAGAAATGATCAGCAAACAAGAATACCAAGCCCAAGCCGCCCAAGGCTACAACCGCATCCCGCTCGTGCAAGAACTCCTTGCCGACTTGGATACGCCGCTTTCCCTCTATCTCAAACTCGCCAACCGCCCTTATACCTATCTGCTCGAATCCGTTGTCGGCGGCGAACGTTTCGGCCGCTATTCCTTTATCGGCCTGCCTTGCAGCCACTATCTCAAAGCCAGCGGCAAACATGTCGACGTTTATCAAAACGGCGAAATCGTCGAGCAACACGACGGCAATCCGCTGCCCTTTATCGAAGCCTTCCACAACCGCTTCAAAACGCCCGAAATCCCAAGTCTGCCGCGCTTTACCGGCGGATTGGTCGGCTACTTCGGTTACGAAACCATCTACAATTTCGAACACTTCGCCCACCGCCTGAAAAACACCGCCAAAGCCGATCCGCTCGGCACGCCCGATATCTTGCTGATGCTGTCGCAAGAGTTGGCGGTTATCGACAATTTGAGCGGCAAAATCCACCTCATCGTTTATGCCGATCCCTCGCAGCCCGACGGCTACGAACGCGCCCGCGAACGCCTCGAAGACATCCGCACCCAGCTGCGCCAAAGCTGCGCCATCCCGCTCTCGCTCGGCAGCAAACACACCGAAGCCGTCAGCGAATTCGGCGAAGAGCCGTTCAAAGCCTGTGTCAACAAAATCAAAGACTACATCTTCGCAGGCGACTGCATGCAGGTCGTTCCCAGCCAGCGCATGAGCATGGAATTTACCGACAGCCCGCTCGCCCTCTACCGCGCCCTGCGCACGCTCAACCCTTCGCCTTACCTCTTTTACTACGATTTCGGCGATTTCCACATCATCGGTTCTTCACCCGAAATCCTCGTCCGCCGCGAACGTGACGACGTCATCGTCCGCCCCATCGCCGGCACGCGCCTGCGCGGCAAAACCCCCGCCGAAGACCTTGCCAACGAGCAGGATTTATTAAGCGACGCCAAAGAAATCGCCGAACACGTCATGCTTATCGATTTAGGGCGCAACGACGTCGGCCGCATCAGCAAAACAGGCGAAGTCAAAGTAACCGACAAAATGGTGATTGAAAAATACTCCCATGTGATGCACATCGTTTCCAACGTCGAAGGTCGTCTGAAAGAGGGCGTTACCAACATGGACATCCTCGCCGCCACGTTTCCCGCCGGCACACTCTCCGGCGCACCCAAAGTCCGCGCCATGGAAATCATCGAAGAAGTCGAACCGAGCAAACGCGGCATCTACGGCGGCGCCGTCGGTGTCTGGGGTTTCAACAACGACATGGATTTGGCAATCGCCATCCGTACTGCGGTAGTGAAAAACAACACACTATACGTCCAAAGCGGCGCAGGCATCGTCGCCGACTCCAACCCGACCTCCGAATGGCAGGAAACGCAGAACAAAGCCCGAGCAGTGGTCAGGGCGGCACAGATGGTGCAGGAAGGGTTGGATAGGTAGGTTAACTAAATTATTCTGAAAAAATTGAAATGTTTTTAACTTCAAGTAAATACTTTGCAAAATGGCAACTATAAAATCAAACTCTTTATTTCACTTTACACCCAAAGAAGAATATCTACTAGATATTTTGGAAAATGGCTTTTGGCCTAGATTTTGTTCTGAAGATATTGAATGGCTAATTCCAAAAGATTTTAAAAATGAATTAGAAAAACAGGAAGAAAACAACCTTTTGGAAACTCTTATTAAACAGTTGATAAAATATAATATCAGTTCAATAGCTTACCCAATGTCTTGTTTTTGTGATATTCCACTATCCAAAATTACAGCACATACAGATTTTTATGGTAGCTTTGGCCTTGGAATGACAAAGGAGTGGGGAATAAGAAAAGGATTAAATCCTATTTTTTATCTGTCAGGTAACAGTATTATTCCTAATCTAATTCGAAATTTTATCTTAAAAAATATTCCAGTGGATGCAATAAGTTTGTTAATCAGTAAGGAATTGAGTCCAAACACTACACTTCAACTTATGAAATTCTTGAAACCATTGAGAGGAAAGATGAAAGTAAATGGAAAGGAGGTAACGAAAAATTTTGATGAAGAATGTGAGTGGAGGTATGCACCTACCTCAGATGGAAATAGTCCTTTCCAAAATTTTTTACCAAATATTTTATCTGGAAATAATGAAGAGTTACAAAATTCAAATGCTATTACAAAAAAATTCGCCTCACTAAAATTTGAACCTTCAGATATAAAATACATTTTCGTACCAGAAAATTCATACATTCCAGTAATTAATAAAATTAATAATATATTTAAGGACCATCCTGAAAATGAAAGACTCATTCTACTTTCAAAGGTTATTTCCTTAGATACTATCAGACAAGATTTTTAATATTTTTTGCTAGGAATAAATCGAAAGAACATACCAATGTTTCGTTCAGCAAGATCGTCTGAAAATACCGGAAGAAAGATTCCTTAGGAAAAAAAACACAATGATATTAAATGAAAAACAACAAAAATCCGTCAGCAAATTCCTCAGCCTTATCTTACGTCACAGACCCGAACAAATCGGAATCACTCTGGACAAAAACGGCTGGGTGGATATTGATATCCTGTTGGCACAAGCCAATCATCCCAAGCATAACTTTACCGGAGTTTCGCTGACGTACGATACTTTAATGGAAATTGTTGAAACCAATGATAAAAAACGGTTTACCGTATCAGAAGACGGCAAACGTATCCGCGCTGCGCAAGGGCATTCTACAAAACAGGTTGAAATCCAATATTGTGCAACGACACCGCCTGATATCCTATATCACGGCACAGCGGAAAAATCGGTTCAATCAATATTTGGTCAGGGATTGCATGCAGGTTCACGCCATTTCGTCCATCTTTCTGCAGATGTCGAAACCGCAATAAAAGTCGGCTCCCGACATGGCAAACCCGTCGTGTTGACCATCGACACCGCAGCCATGCTTACTGACGGTCATCAGTTTTACCTCGCAGACAACGGCGTTTGGTTGACTGAAAACATTCCGTCGAAGTTTATTGCCAAGTTGTGAATTTAGTGCGAGTTTTCTTTTAGTTTATACTTAGAAAAATCCGCCCGTAAAAATAAGGGGCGGGTTTTGTTTGTGTAATGACTTATTGCTCAGTATATCAATTCGTATAATATATATTATGTTAAATTATATAGATTAATTCAAGTTTCCCAACATTCTTTCTACAGTTCTACCCATCTCTCTTCGTACCTATCACAGAGCTTTTTAAAATCAGTTAAAATACACGACTTGATTTTATTTTTCCCTATTTCCTTATGAACATCTTATCCGTAGAAAACGCTTCCTTTGCCGTCGGCCATGTCGCCCTGCTCGACAAAACTTCCTTCCAACTCGACAGCGGCGAAAAAATCGGCTTAATCGGCCGCAACGGCGCGGGTAAGTCTTCGTTTCTGAAAATCCTTGCCGGCGTGCAGAAACTCGACGACGGGCAGATTATCGTTCAAAACAACCTCAAAATCGTTTATGTGCCGCAGGAATCGTTTTTCGACAAGGAAGCCACCGTATCCGACACCGTCGCCGAAGGCTTGGGCGAAATCCGCGATTTGCTGGGCCGTTACCACCGCGTCAGCCATGAGTTGGAAAATGGTTCAAGTGAAACCTTATTGAAAGAACTCAATGAATTGCAGCTTGAAATCGAAGCGAAGGACGGCTGGAAGCTGGATGCGGCGGTGAAACAGACTTTGGGCGAACTCGGCTTGCCGGAAAATGAAAAAATCGGCAACCTCTCCGGCGGGCAGAAAAAGCGCGTCGCCTTGGCGCAGGCTTGGGTGCAGAAGCCCGACGTATTGCTGCTGGACGAACCGACCAACCATTTGGACATCGACGCGATTATCTGGCTGGAAAACCTGCTCAAAGCGTTTGAAGGCAGCCTGGTCGTGATTACCCACGACCGCCGTTTTCTGGACAACATTGCCACGCGCATCGTCGAACTCGACCGCGGAATTTTGCGTTCCTATCCCGGCTCGTTCTCCAAATACAGCGAGAAAAAAGCGCAGGAATTAGCGGTTGAAGCGGAACACAACCGCCTCTTCGACAAATTCCACGCGCAGGAAGAAGCGTGGATACGCAAAGGCATCGAAGCGCGCCGCACCCGCAACGAAGGCCGTGTACGCCGTTTGGAAGAACTGCGCCGCCAACGCGCCGAACGGCGCAACGTGCAAGGACAGGTTAACTTCAAGCTCGACAGCGGCGAGAAAAGCGGCAAAATCATCGCCGAACTGGAACACGCCTCGTTTGCCTACGGCGACAAAGTCATCATGGACAAATTCTCCGCCATCCTGCAGCGCGGCGACAAAATCGGCTTAATCGGCCCCAACGGCATCGGCAAAACCACCTTCCTCAAGCTGATTTTGGGCGAATTGCAGCCGACCTACGGCAGAATCCGCATCGGCAGCAAGCAGGAAGTCGCCTATTTCGACCAGTTCCGCAGCGCGTTGAACGAAAACGACACCGTGTTTTACACGCTCGGCCAAGGCAACGATTACGTCGAAATCGGCAGCAAGAAAAAACACGTCATGAGCTATCTGGAAGATTTCCTGTTCCACCCTGCCCGTGCGCAAAGCCCCGTCTCATCGCTCTCCGGCGGCGAACGCAACCGCCTCCTGCTGGCAAAACTTTTCACCCGCCCCGCCAATATCCTGGTCTTGGACGAACCGACCAACGACTTGGACATCGACACCCAGGAGCTGCTCGAAGACTTGCTGCGCGATTACCAAGGCACGGTATTCCTCGTCTCGCACGACCGTATGTTCCTCGATAATGTCATTACCCAAAGCATTGTTTTCGAAGGACAAGGTCGTCTGAAAGAATACATCGGCGGCTATCAGGACTACATTGACGCAAAATCACGCGAAGAGAAAATTCAGACGACCTCCGCGCCGAAAACAACCGCAGAACCGGAAATAGCCAAACCCAAGGCCAACCGCACGGTCAAACTTTCCTACAAAGAACAGCGCGAACTCGACACCATGCCCGACGAAATCGCCGCCTTGGAAACCGAACAGGCGGAAATCAACGTGCAGCTTTCCGATCCTGAAATCTTCAAAGATTATGAGAAAGCCGGCGCATTGCAAAACCGCGCCGAAGAAATCGAAACACTGCTTTTGGAAAAATTGGAACGCTGGGAGCTTTTGGAGGCAAAGCAGAACGGTGAAGCAGTTTGATTTGTCGATAGTAGATTCCTGTTTGCTTTAAACATCAGCAATGAGATAACAAAAAGCCTTGAAATTTTTATATTTCAAGGCTTTTATACGTTATAAAATAAAACTGAAAATTAGGTTTGGTGGAGGCGGGGGGAATCGAACCCCCGTCCGGAAGTCCTCTACAGAGCGTTCTACATACTTAGTCGTGTCTATTTAAAATCTCGTTCCTATCATGCCGACCGACAGGCCTTCTAGGAACCAGTTACCTTAAATCTTATTTCCCGCCAAGTAACCCGACGGAAAACCAGTCAATGTAGAATGACGTTGCGGTAGCTTGCGCTACACAGCCCATTGACCAACTGCTGCAACGGCAGGCCTTAAGCGGCCAGTGCGTAAGTTTCGTCGTTTGCGACTATTTAGATTCAGTGTTTTACGGGAAATCTGAGATCCCGGTATGCCCGCATCTGCTTTGCAACCCCCGTCGAAACCAAGATCGCCCCCAGATGTGAAAGGTCGATTATACGCATATCGTTATACTTTGCCAAGCAGGACTGTCTTGATGATGAGTTGGATTGGGATGGTTGCAGAGATTCGAGGCCGTCTGAAAAATACAGTGAATTCGTTTATAATACCGCTTTCCGATTTTGAGCCTGTTTGAGCATGAAAAAGGTTGAGAAGAATATCTTGGTTTTGCACAGCGCGGAGCAAATGTTTGAGTTGGTCGATAAGGTTGAAGACTATCCGAAATTTTTGCCTTGGTACAGTAAAACTGAAGTGATCGAACGAAAAAACAATGAGTTGAAAGCGCGTCTTTTTATGGACTATATGCGCGTGCGCCAATCATTTGCTACGCACAATCACAATATTCCCGGTAAGGAAATCCGTATGGATTTGTTGGAAGGCCCTTTTAAAATCTTGCGGGGCACATGGAAATTTTTGGATTTGGGCGACGATATGTGCAAAGTTGAATTTAAATTGGAATATGAATTTTCCAACTCTGTCTTATCTGCCATGATTTCGCCTGTTTTCAGCCATTTATCTGGGGCATTGGTTGACGCGTTTGTCAAAGAAGCGGATCGCCGTTATGCTTGAGATCGAAGTTGTTTATGGTTTGCCTGACAAGCAAGTGTTGAAAAAACTGAATGTGCAAAATGGCTGTACGGCGCGTGAAGCGGTGTGTCAAAGTGGTTTAGATGAAATATTTTCAGAACTGGACTTGCAAACTGCTCCGCTGGGAATTTTTGGCAAATCAGTTAAAAGTGAGACGCTTCTTCGCGATAAAGACCGGATTGAGATTTATCGCCCATTATTGATTGATCCTAAAGAGGCACGTCGGAAACGTGTACAGAATCAGGATTAAAAGTTGACCGGGGTCGTCTGAAACCATGTTCAGACGACCTTTTATTGAAAATTACCGTATTTTCTGAGGTATTGAGAAATAATTATGTCGAATAAAATCAAAATGATCGTCGGACTGGGAAATCCCGGGGGCGAATACGAACAAACCCGCCATAATGCAGGATTTTGGTTCTTAGACGAACTTGCATGGCAGTGGAAAGTATCATTTAAAGAAGAGAAAAAATTTTTTGGTGAGGTGGCGCGGGCGAATCTGCCCGATGGCGATGTTTGGCTGCTTAAACCCATGACTTTTATGAATCGTTCCGGCCAGTCTGTTGCCGCACTCGCGCAGTTTTACAAAATCAAGCCCGAAGAGATACTGGTTGTGCATGACGAATTGGACATTCCTTGCGGCCGTATCAAATTTAAACTTGGCGGCGGAAACGGGGGGCATAACGGCTTGAAAGATATCCAAGCCCGTCTTGGTACACCTGACTATTACCGTTTGCGTTTGGGTATAGATCATCCGGGTGACCGTAACCTCGTTGTTGCTTATGTATTGAACAAGCCAAGCGCAGAACACCGCCAACAGATTGACGAGGCAATTGCCAAATCATTAAAAGCGATGCCGAAAATAATGGCGGGCGAATGGGAAGAAGCTACACGTTTCCTACACAGCAAATAAATGCTATGTTGTGTACATCATTATCCGCCCTCCTCTTTTGAAAAATCCCCTATATGTCTCAGATTTTAGAATTAATCCAGAATGAACCCGTCGGCGTAGTGGAAGAAACCCTTGATTTCCTGCTATACGAATGCAGTATAGATGATGCACCGACAACAGAGGAAGTTGAACAATGGCGCGACATCTTACACGGACGCGGCAACAAATTCATCCGCCTTGCAGCTATCTGCCAGACTTGGTTGGATGAGGAACAAAAATGAAGTTTTACATCAATAAATTCAGTCTGTTGGCTATCGTTTGGTTTGTGGCCGGTATCTATTCTTTAATTTTCAAAGAGGCAGGTAATACGCCGCCGCCGTTCCCCCATTTCGATAAAGTGGCTCACTTTGCTTTGTTTTTTGCTCAAATTTGGTTATTGGCAAAATCTTATATTCACGAAAAAGCAAAGATTCCATATCTCGGCTTGTTGATATTCGCACTTTTGTTTGCTGCTGGAAGCGAATGGGCTCAAGCCACTTTCACGACAACTCGCGAAGGCTCTATTGGTGACGGCATTGCAGATATGTTGGGTACAGGTGCCGCGCTGTGGGTTGCAGCAAAAATTAATACATCCAAAAACCCTTCTTCTTCCCAGTCCCATTAACTACCCTCACCTATTTTTTTCTATAAAACTATTTGAAACCCGGGGGCAATCGTATTTGTTGAATACCCTTGCATTCATATGGATTGATTAATTTATTCATTAATAAATGAATTAGCTTTTAAATATAATGATATTTATTCGCATATAAATATTTATATTTGTGGAATCAGTATTTCAGACGACCCATCAATCGTTTCCAATATTATTTTTTAAAATTATACTTGACCGCCTACATGCAATTACTTAAAGTAGCCATCTATTTATACAAAGAAAAACGGGCACTCCCGTTAACGAAAAAATGAGCGCAATCACCCCACCCAAAATCACTAAATTCGACAGCAAGCCGACCGATGTTTATTTCTTCGGCACCTGCGTCCTCGATCTTTTCATGCCCGAAGCAGGCATGGATGCCATTACTTTAATCGAGCAGCAAGGCATACGGGTTCATTACCCGATGGCGCAAAGCTGTTGCGGCCAACCCGCCTACTCTTCCGGTCATCCGACCGAGGCGTTTGATGTCGCCAAAGCGCAACTCGACCTCTTTCCCGAAAACTGGCCAATCGTCGTACCGTCCGGCTCGTGCGGCGGCATGATGAAACATCACTGGCCTACCCTGTTTAAAAATACAGAATACGAATCCAAAGCGGTTGATTGTGCCAACCGCATCATTGAGTTTACTCATTTCTTGCTTGCTATCGGCTATAAGCCTGAAGACAAAGGCGAGCCGGTCAAGGTCGCTGTTCACACTTCCTGCGCGGCACGCCGCGAAATGAACGTCCATATTTCAGGCTGGCAGTTGATTGACGGCATGGAAAACGTTGAACGCATCGTTCACGACCATGAAAGCGAATGCTGCGGCTTTGGCGGTACATTCTCTGTCAAACAGGCCGATATTTCCGGCGCGATGGTAACCGACAAAGTTGCCGCGCTGAAAGAAACCGGTGCGACCGAAATTATCAGCGCGGACTGCGGCTGCATGATGAACATCGGCGGCAAAATCGCTAAGGACGAGCCGAATATGCCTCGTCCGAAACACATCGCATCCTTCTTGTTGGAACGTACCGGAGGCAAAGCATGAGCGCGCGCGAAAATATTTTGGCAAAACTGAAAAAAGCCGACGCATTGCCGATGGAAGAGCCTGCGGTTTTTGATTATTACCGTGAAATGGGTGTTTCTTGGGGCAACGAAGTTGAGCGTCTGAAACATTGGGCTGCCGCTATGCGCGCCGTCAAAACCGAAATTTATTGGGTGACCAAAACCGGCTGGCCGCAAGTATTCCGTCAAGCAGCCGAAGGCAAAGGTTTGAAAAACATCCTGCTGCCGTTAGCGACCGAACACGGACAAATCGCCCGTGCCGCGCTGGTGGACAGCAATATCGAACCGATTGCTTTCGAACGCGAAATCGATACTTGGAAAACCGAGTTCTTCACAAACATCGATGCAGGCTTTAGCGGCTCGCAATGCGGCATCGCCCGTACCGGTACGTTGATGCTGTTTTCCAGCCCCGAAGAACCGCGTACTTTAAGCCTCGTTCCGCCCGTGCATTTCTGCCTGTTTGATACGGCGAAAATGTATAACGAATTTCACAACGCCGTCGAAGGCGAAAAACTGGTGGAAAACGGTATGCCGACCAATGTTTTCCTGATTTCCGGCCCGTCCAAAACCGCAGACATTCAACTGACGCTTGCTTACGGCGCACACGGTCCGCGTGATTTGGTCGTCCTCGCCATCCTGCCTGACCACATTTCCCCTGCCGATTTGGAGGAAAACGCATGACTACGCAAACCATCAAGTTCCACATGAAGCCGGAAACTTTCAAACAAAACGCCGCAATTTCCCTTCAAGATAAGCCTTTGCGTAAAAGCCTGCGTACCGCGATGGATATGCTGATGACCAAACGCAAAGCCGTTTTGACCGACGAAGAAGAGCTGCAAAGCCTGCGCGATTTGTGCGAACACGTCCGTCAACGCTCATTGTCGAAATTGCCTGCCCTGCTGGAACAACTGGAAGAAAACCTGACTAAGTTGGGCGTTAAAGTACACTGGGCGGAAACTCCGGCCGAAGCCTGCCAAATCATCCATGACATCATTACTGCCAAAAACGGCAAGCTGATGGTCAAAGGCAAATCGATGGTCAGCGAGGAAATCGAGCTGAACCATTATCTTGAAGCAAAAGGCATTAAAGCAGTGGAAAGCGACTTGGGCGAATTTATCGTCCAAATGGCTGGCGAAAAACCAACCCACATCGTGATGCCTGCTATCCACAAAACCAAAGAACAGGTTAGCGAACTTTTCCACCAAAACCTCGGTACGCCGCTGACAGACGACGTAGACCAACTGACCGGCTTCGCCCGCAAAGCCCTGCGCGATATTTACAGCACTGCCGATGTCGGCTTGAGCGGCGTAAACTTTGCTGTTGCTGAAACAGGTACGTTGTGTCTGGTGGAAAACGAAGGCAACGGTCGCTTGAGTACCACCGTTCCGCCCGTGCATATCGCTATTACCGGCATTGAAAAAGTTGTAGCCAAGCTGTCGGATGTTCCGCCTTTGTACAGCCTGCTGCCACGTTCTGCCATCGGTCAGAACATTACCACCTATTTCAACATGATTACCGGTCCTCGCCGCAGCGAAGAGCTGGATGGTCCGCAGGAAATGCACTTGGTTCTGCTCGACAACGGCCGCAGCCAAGCCTATGCCGAAGACCAAATGCGCCGCACCTTGCAATGTATCCGTTGTGGCGCGTGTATGAACCATTGTCCGGTTTATACCCGTATCGGTGGCGCGGCATACGGCACAACCTATCCCGGCCCTATCGGCGAGATTATTTCCCCGCACCTGTTGGGTCTGGATGCCACCCGCGACCTGCCTACCGCCTGTACCATGTGCGGCGCGTGTGTGGAAGTTTGTCCGGTACGTATCCCGATTACCGAGCAAATGCAGCGTCTGCGCGTTGAAGCGCAACGTTCACCGTCCGAAGTCGTACCGCATCCTATCCGCGGACAAGGCGCATCGCATACCTTCGGCGAACAAATGGCATGGCGCACATTCAACGGCATTTTCAGCGGCAGCAAGGCCTACCGCGCCTTCGGTTGGGCGGCCACCAAATTCCGTGCATTGACGCCGAGCAAGCAACTGGGCTGGACGGACAACCGCGTTCCGATGAAACCTGCCAAGAAAACGCTGCATGAAATGATGGCGGAAAAAATGCGCCAAAAAGAAAAAGCGTAAAGCTGAAAATCTATAAAGACGTATATTTGCCATCTAAACAGCAAAGGTCGGCGGATTCGCATTTGAAGTGCAACTTTCCATAACAGAAAAGGCCAG
>JUNU01000074.1 GCA_001067655.1 Neisseria lactamica | reverse complement strand
GAACCACCCGTTCTGCGTGTACGGCGTCATCACCAACCTGATTCTTGAGCATCCTAAATTCGGTAAGTTCGGCGCCTATTGGAAGGGCTGCGATTACGACGACGGAGAAGACATGTTTGCTGGGGATGAAGGTAGGGCGAGATACGAAGCCCTGTGGGCATTTAAGCACACTCCCTATGAAATGCGGCTGTACGAACAGCCGGTGTGGAAGCGCGCCGACCAGCTTGAGCGCGGCGATGTGGTTCTGGGCCTTGAAAACGATTATTACGTGGTGGAGGATTACCGCCCGCTGTATGCCTATCGTGATACCGACCAGGCTTGGATACAGCCGATCAATCTGGCCTACGGCTGGGAGCAGTCGGATCGAGGCAACAGCTATGAGATGGTGCTGAATGAAGAATCGCGGAACCGTCCGACACGGGATTGGCTGGACGTGCCGAACGACGAGAACCTGCTGTATGTGGACGAGGACGGACAACGGCATTACCGCCGCTACCGC
>JUNU01000073.1 GCA_001067655.1 Neisseria lactamica | reverse complement strand
GTACGGCAAGGCGAGGCAACGCCGTACTGGTTTAAAGTTAATCCACTATAATTTAAACACACCTGGCTACGAAAAAACCACCAAACCATTCTAATGAAAACCAAACAACCGCCTTGCTCCTTCCGTCCAAAAGAAAAGAGCGTCCGCATTAACCGCGTGCTTCAACTCAACCCTGCTTATTGCGGTAATATTGCCCATCTGATCCGCCTGTACCTAAGGATTTGCCGCAATCCCTATCTGCATCTGCCGCGCGTACGCGCCAACCGTGCGCCATGGCATTTTATCGAACTGGACGGTCATTTTTATTTGGATTTGGGACTGGGTTTGCCTGCAGGCCGCAGCGAATGGGACTTTACCCTTCAAACCTCCCAACTGCCCGCTTGTCTGCAACAGGGTAATGACGAAACTGAAGAGCATTTTTGCGACATTCTGAAGGCAATGTTGATGATGTTTTACATGCCTGTATTTGCACTCAAACAACCCCAATCCTGCGTTTGTAACAAAACCATGCTGCTTCCTGAGACTGCTAAACCTCCGCAAAATGATGAACAACGCACCAATCTGATTCAAAATCTATTTTTTAACAGTCATATAATGGATGCTCGCCTCAGGTTGATACAAGACGGGGGGATTCTGTATTTTATGTTGGACGAAGCCAATCCCGCCAAACGCCGCCCGCTGCGCGAATTGATAGATGAAATAAACATTCGACCTCGAACAAGCGAACCGGAACGGCAAAAAATGCAAATTGTTATGGGGTTTTATCGCGAAATGTCCGATTTCCTACAAGCCGGTCTACCGAAACAAATAAACGGAACAACCCAAAACATTAAGGTCGTCTGAAACCATGTATTACGAACTCCACCTTACTGCCACGCCGCAGCCTTCTTCCGCCCTTCCCCGTTTTCAGACGACCTGTGCCGACTTAGGAGGCAAAGCCGTGCTAATCGAGCTGCCCGAGGGCGAGCATCCTCAGCAGCCGATGTTTTCTGCTGTGATACAGTCGGACGATTATCATGCTGTCCGGCAGCATGTACAGATGCTTGCCAACCGGTTTGCCGCACAAGGCTTTACCATCGTGCGTGAAAAAATTGAAATTCCTGCCAATTGTGCCGCCCGTTTTCAGACGACCTATCCAAACGAAAAACCATGTTATTTCGAATGGCACGGCAAGGTGCGCCATGAGGCTTAAGAATTGCCTGCCCTGCGCGCCTACTGCTCACGCTACCATGCCCATCTGTCGCGCAATACTTTACGCCATACGCCTGACCAACGGTTTATTACCGTGCGCCATTCGGGTGATTACACTGAGTTTGTTGAGCGTGTACAAAAGTTGTTGGACGACCTGCCCGATTCAGTATCCCTTATCAAGCAGCAATTTGAATATTGTGTATATGATGGCAATTTGGATTTGGATAAAGGATGGACGCATTGAGAGGAATCCTTCAGATCGTCTGAATTCCCATATCCAACGAACAGCGTGCTCAAGCCATGTCCCTGTTTTATAGTGGATTAAATTTAAATCAGGACAAGGCGACGAAGCCGCAGACAG
>JUNU01000072.1 GCA_001067655.1 Neisseria lactamica | reverse complement strand
GTACTGTCTGCGGCTTCGTCGCCTTGTCCTGATTTAAAGTTAATCCACTATAATGGTTTGGGGCGAGCGCAATCATGAAAATACGGCCAAAAACCTATATGCAGAAAATTTTCGGCCGTATCAAAATCGGCAAGAGATTACTCCAATCCCAGCAATTGCTCGCGGGTCAGCAAGAATACGAATCCGTCGCCGCCGCTGGTTTCCAGCCAAGTGAACGGCAGCTCGGGATAGGCGGCTTCCAAGACGTCGCGGTTGTGTCCGATTTCGACCAGCAATACGCCTTTGGGGTTGAGGTATTTGGCTGCGTGCAGCAGGATTTGGCGGGTGGCGTCCAAGCCGTCTTCGCCGCTGCCCAAGGCGAGTTCAGGTTCGTGCAGGTATTCGTCGGGCAACATATCGACCGATTCGGCATCGACATAGGGCGGGTTGGAAACGATCAGGTCGTATGTGCCTTCCAAGCCTTCGAACAAATCGGTGTGAATCAGGTTGATACGGTCTTCCAGTCCATAATCTTCAACGTTGATGGCGGCCACTTCCAGTGCATCCAAACTCAAATCGACGGCGTCAATTTCAGCGGCAGGGTAGTGGTGTGCCATTTGGATGGCGAGGCAGCCGCTGCCGGTACACAAATCCAATGTGCGGTGAACCAATTCGGGGTGTTCTATCCAAGGGGTAAGGTTGTCGCCGAGCAGTTCGTAAATAAACGAGCGCGGTACGATGACGCGTTCGTCAACATAAAAATCGAAATCGCCTTGCCATGCCTGATGAGTGAGGTAGGCGGCGGGGATGTGTTCGACTACACGGCGTTCCAGCACTGCCAATACTTCTTCTTTCTCGCTTTGCAGCAGCTTGGCGTCGAGGTAAGGCTCCAGCGTGTCCAGCGGCAGATTGAGGGTGTGCAGGATCAGGTAGGCGGCTTCGTCGTGCGCGTTGTCCGAGCCATGCCCGAAAAACAAACCGGCATCGTTGAAACGGCTGACGGCGAAACGCAGGATGTCGCGGACGGTGGTCAATTCTTGGGCTGCTTGGGTAAACATATCGCACTCTCAAATAATGTAAATTAATGTTTGCATTATAACAGCAAGGTCGTCTGAAAACGGGGTTTACTTGAATATAACGTTTTCAGACGACCTCGATAAGTGTGGGTGAATCTCAATCCACTCCGCGGGCGCGGTTTTCATGGAATTGCGCCTGCCAGTCAGCAAATTTTCCTTGCTCGATGGCTTCGCGCATTTCCGCCATGATGACTTGGTAGAAGTGCAGGTTGTGGATGGTGTTGAGCTGTGCGCCCAAGATTTCGCCGGCGCGGTGCAGGTGGTGCAGGTAGGCGCGGCTGAAGTTTTGGCAGGCGTAGCAGGTGCAACTTTCGTCTATCGGGCGTTTGTCGAGCTTGTGTTTGGCGTTTTTGATTTTCAAATCGCCAAAACGGGTGAACAGCCAGCCGTTGCGCGCATTGCGGGTGGGCATGACGCAGTCGAACATGTCCACGCCGTGCGCCACACCGTAAACGAGGTCTTCCGGCGTGCCGACGCCCATCAGGTAATGCGGTTTGTGTTCGGGCAGTATCGGTCCGACGGCGCGCAGCATGCGGTACATTTCGGGTTTGGGTTCGCCGACGGACAGCCCGCCGATGGCAAGGCCGGGGAAGTCGAATTGTTCCAAGCCGCGCAGCGATTCTTCGCGCAAATCTTCATACATCGCACCTTGCACGATGCCGAATAGGGCATTCGGGTTCTTCAAATCTTCAAAGGCTTTTTTGCTGCGTTCAGCCCAGCGTAGGCTCATTTGCAGGGATTTTTGCGCCTGCTCGTGCGTTGCTTCACCCGGTGTGCATTCGTCCAACTGCATCACGATATCGGAATTGAGCACGGTTTGGATTTTCATGGAGATTTCGGGCGAGAGGAAGAGTCTGTCGCCGTTAATCGGGCTTTGGAAGGTGCAACCTTCTTCGGTGAGTTTGCGCATATCGGAGAGCGAAAAAACCTGAAAACCGCCCGAGTCGGTCAGAATGGGTTTGTTCCAGCCGATAAATTCGTGCAATCCGCCGAACTGTTCGATAACTTCCAAACCGGGGCGCAGCCATAAATGGTAAGTGTTGCCCAAAATAATTTGTGCCTTGATGTCGTGCAGGTTTTGCGGATTCATCGCCTTAACCGAGCCGTAAGTGCCGACCGGCATAAATACGGGCGTTTCGATTTTGCCGTGGTTCAGTTCCAGCGTGCCGCGTCGGGCGTAACCGTCTTTTTTATGTAAGGTAAATTTGAGCATAGGTCGTATCTATAATGTGGAAAACGGCGTGCGGAGCCACCGTGCAGTCAATTGAGGTAAAAAACGGGATTATAAAGGATTTTCATTGTAATAGCGGTGTTTGAATATTTCAGACGACCTTATTCGTATCGAGATGTTCACTGTTGAAAATGTTTCAAAAAAATCACAATGTTCCGACAATGTCGTCTGAAACCTCATTTTCATGCTTGCCATCGCGTCAAAGTATCGTCTATAATCCGAACCCTGTTAAACAGGCACGTAGCTCAGTTGGTTAGAGCACCACCTTGACATGGTGGGGGTCGTTGGTTCGAATCCAATCGTGCCTACCAAATTTCTCAAACGGCATTTATGCCGTTATTTTTTAATGTTTTGGAGCTTTTTGATGTTGAACATTACCTTGCCGGACGGCTCAGTCCGCCAGTACGAATCGCCCGTTACCGTGGCACAGATTGCCGCGTCTATCGGAGTAGGTTTGGCAAAGGCGACGGTGGCAGGTAAGGTAAACGGTAAATTGGTCGATGCGTGCGATCCGATTACCGAAGATTCAACCGTCCAAATCATTACCCCGAAAGACCAAGAAGGCGTTGAAATCATCCGCCACTCTTGCGCCCACCTTGTCGGTCATGCAGTCAAGCAACTTTATCCTAATGCAAAAATGGTTATCGGCCCCGTCATTGAAGAGGGCTTTTATTACGATATCGCAACGGAAAAACCGTTTACGCCTGAAGATGTCGCTGCCATCGAAGCGCGCATGAAAGAATTGATTGCTCAGGATTATGATGTAGTCAAAGTCATGACTCCGCGCGCCGAAACCATCAAAATTTTCCAAGATCGCGGTGAAGAATACAAGCTGCGCCTGATTGAAGATATGCCCGAAGTTGAAGCAATGGGTATGTATCATCATCAGGAATATGTCGATATGTGCCGCGGTCCGCACGTTCCGAACACCCGTTTCCTGAAAAACTTCAAGCTGACCAAGTTGGCTGGTGCATACTGGCGTGGCGACAGTAATAATGAAATGCTGCAACGTATTTATGGTACGGCTTGGGCGACAAAAGACGAATTAAAAGCCTATATCCAGCGTATTGAAGAAGCAGAAAAACGCGATCATCGCAAATTGGGCAAACAACTGGATTTGTTCCACTTGCAAGACGAAGCGCCGGGTATGGTGTTTTGGCATCCCAAAGGTTGGGCTTTGTGGCAGACTATCGAGCAGCATATGCGTAAAGAGCTGAATGCCGCCGGCTATAAAGAAGTCAAAACTCCCCAAATCATGGATAAAACCTTTTGGGAAAAATCCGGTCACTGGGATAACTATAAAGACAATATGTTCGTAACCAGTTCGGAAAAACGCGAATACGCGGTTAAACCGATGAACTGCCCGGGACATGTTCAGATTTTTAATAACGGTTTGCGTTCGTACCGCGATTTGCCGATGCGTTTGGCAGAATTTGGTTCTTGCCATCGTAACGAGCCGAGTGGCGCACTGCATGGACTGATGCGTGTCCGCGGTTTTGTACAAGACGATGCGCATATTTTCTGTACCGAAGATCAAATTGTCAGCGAAGCGCGGGCATTCAATGAATTGCTGGTTCGTATTTATAAGCAATTCGGTTTCCATGATGTGTCCGTCAAACTTTCACTGCGTCCTGAGAAGCGTGCCGGTTCAGACGACGTATGGGATAAGGCAGAACAAGGTTTGCGCGAAGCATTGACTGCTTGTGGCGTGGAATGGGACGAATTGCCGGGTGAAGGTGCGTTCTACGGACCTAAAATCGAATATCACGTCAAAGATGCATTGGGACGTTCTTGGCAGTGTGGTACGCTGCAACTGGATTTTGTGTTACCGGAACGCTTAGATGCAGAATATGTAACCGAAAACAATGACCGCGCCCGTCCGGTAATGTTGCACCGCGCCATTTTGGGTTCTTTGGAGCGATTTATCGGTATTCTGATTGAAAACCACGCAGGTTCTTTCCCGTTGTGGTTGGCGCCGGTTCAAATGGTGATTATGAATATCACCGAAAATCAAGCGGATTACTGCCGTGAAGTGGCTGCTAAATTGCAAGCCGCTGGCTTCCGTGTAGAGCTGGATTTGCGTAACGAAAAAATCGGTTACAAAATCCGCGATAACAGCCAATACCGCTTCCCTTATCAAATCGTTGTCGGCGATAAAGAGAAGCAGGAAAATAAAGTGGCCGTGCGCCGCAAAGCAGAAGACTTGGGTTCTTTGGATTTGGATGATTTCATTGCACAACTGCAGCAAGAAATCTCAGACGCCCTCGTCAACCATTAATTTTTATAGGAGTATTCATCATCGCTCAAGAACGCGAAGCACGAATCAATGGCGAAATTACCGCCAAAGAAGTGCGTTTAATCAGTGAGTCAGGCGAACAGCTTGGTGTTGTGTCGGTTCGTGAAGCTTTGGCTATGGCCGAAGAGCAGGATGTGGATTTGGTAGAGATTTCCCCTACTGCCAAACCGCCTGTATGCAAACTGATGGATTACGGTAAATATAAATACCAACAAGCCAAGAAACGCGACGAAGCCAAGAAAAACCAGAAGCAGGTACAAATTAAGGAAATCAAATTCCGCCCGGGTACCGATGAAGGCGATTATCAAATCAAAATGCGCAACATCAACCGCTTCTTGACTGACGGCGATAAAGTCAAAGTAACACTCCGTTTCCGCGGTCGTGAAATGGCTCACCAGCAACTCGGTGCGCAACTTTTAGAGCGCGTAAAAGAGGATTTGGCGGAAGTGGCCCAAATCGAATCCTTCCCTAAAATGGAAGGCCGTCAAATGGTGATGATGATTGCACCGAAGAAAAAATAAAGTTATAATTCTCAGCTTACTCCGATCGCCGCTTCGGAGTAAGCTTTTGATTGGCGGCAAAAACCGTGGCATTTTGGGTTCAAGTGTTTGAAACCAATGTTTTAAAACCCCCTAATGCCTTATCTAATAACGAATGGAGTTTTCCCATGCCTAAAATGAAAACCAAGTCTAGCGCGAAAAAACGCTTCAAAGTACTGGGTAACGGCGGTGTAAAACGCGCTCATGCGTTCAAACGCCACATCTTGACTAAAAAGACCACTAAAAACAAACGCCAACTGCGCGGTACCTCTATGGTAAACGATCGCGATTTGGCTTCTGTTGCTAAAATGTTACCCTACGCTTAAGGAGTTTAGAATATGCCACGCGTAAAACGCGGTGTAACCGCTCGTGCCCGTCACCAAAAAATCTTCGCGTTAGCCAAAGGCTACCGCGGTCGTCGTAAAAACGTATACCGCGTTGCCAAGCAAGCGGTAATGAAAGCCGGTCAATACGCATACCGTGACCGTCGTCAACGCAAACGCCAATTCCGTCAATTGTGGATTGTCCGTATCAATGCAGGTGCTCGTGAAAATGGTCTGTCTTACAGCAAATTCATGAACGGTCTGAAACGTGCCTCTATCGAAATCGACCGTAAAGTATTGGCTGATTTGGCTGTATTCGATAAAGCCGCTTTTGCACAATTGGTTGAGAAAGCCAAAGCTGCTTTGGCTGCTTAATCTAAAAAATTTGAAAAGGAAGCTACGGCTTCCTTTTTTCTTTGTTTGAAGAAAGTCTATGTGATTGATTTTCTTTCTTTAAAGCCTATTTTTTTGAATTGATTTGCGCTAAAATACGCCGATTCTATCAAACGGATTGGCCGTAAACGATAAAAGGTCGTCTGAAAAGTTTGGCAACACCAAACCATACAGGCGGCCTCATTATTTCAGACGACCCATCATCAACCGACAGACGATAAAACCACTATGGAAAATGTAAACCGTATCGTTGCAGAAGGCATTGCCGCCGTAGAAGCCGCGCAAGACTTCAACGCTCTAGAACAAATCAAAGCCCGTTATCTTGGTAAAACCGGTGAGTTGACCGGACTTCTGAAAACCTTAGGTCAAATGTCGCCTGAAGAGCGCAAAACCATAGGCGCGCATATCAATGAATGCAAAAACCAGTTTCAGACGGCCTTTAACAATAAACGCGATGCACTCAACGAAGCCAAACTGCAAGCCCAGCTTGCCGCCGAAGCACTCGATATTACCCTGCCCGGACGCGCGCAGGAAAATGGCGGTCTGCATCCCGTAACCCTGACTTTGCAGCGCGTGGTCGAACTCTTTCACGGCATGGGTTTTGAAGTGGCAGATGGCCCGGAAATCGAAGACGATTTCCACAACTTCCAAGCTCTGAACATTCCTGCAAACCACCCGGCACGCGCCATGCAGGATACGTTCTACGTTGAAAACGGCGATGTTTTACGTACGCACACTTCCCCGATTCAAATCCGCTACATGCTCGATAAAAAAGAGCCGCCCATCCGTATTATCGCCCCCGGCCGCGTTTACCGCGTGGACAGCGATGCAACGCACTCGCCCATGTTCCACCAAGCTGAAGGTCTGTGGGTAGAAGAAGGCGTAACTTTCGCCGATTTAAAAGCCGTGTTCACCGATTTTATCCGCCGCTTTTTCGAACGCGATGATTTGCAGGTACGTTTCCGTCCGTCTTTTTTCCCGTTCACCGAACCGTCCGCTGAAATCGACATCATGGGCGAAAACGGCAAATGGCTGGAAGTCGGCGGCTGCGGCATGGTGCATCCCAACGTGTTGAAAAACGTGAATATCGACCCCGAGAAATACACCGGTTTCGCTTTCGGCATCGGCCTCGACCGTTTCGCCATGTTGCGTTATAACGTGAACGATTTGCGGCTGTTTTTTGATAACGATTTGAACTTTTTGAAACAGTTTGCGAAATGATTGTGCAGGCTGCTTGAATGGAAAAGCAGCCTGCACCGCAGAAAGCTGAATCATGAAACGCTATGTTACCCCATTCGTTTGCTATGCGTTTGCTGTTGCACTGTGGTTGCTGTCCATCTATTGCGAAAACCGCTCTTTGGCGTTGGCCGATTTGAAAACTCTGACCGGCGACGATGTGGAAGGTGCAATAAGGTGGTCGAATTACGGATTTACCGCATTTACTGTGTCCTGTTTTGTCACCGCGATCGGTAGTTGGTTGATACCGTGGTTTAAAAGCTGGGAGCGTGTGGCGTTTACAGTAAGTGTCACCTTAGGCTATACCTTGCTGGCATGGTTCGTAACAATATTATTGATTTGATTGCTTAAGGTTTGTTTGAAAAGGCTACCTGAAAGCAACCGCCCTAACAAAGTTAAAAAGCAGCCTGCACCCCACCAAGCAAACAGGTCGTCTGAAAATAAAATCTGATAAAAAGTTAATTAGTTGATTGAGAACATAACATGCAATTCTCCTACTCATGGCTGAAAACCCAAGCCGATACCGAACTTTCCGCCGATAAGCTGGAACATTTGTTAACCATGTCCGGCTTGGAAGTGGAAGAAGCCGAGACTGCCGCGTCTGCGTTTACGGGCGTGGTGATTGCCGAAGTGAAATCCGTTGAAAAACATCCGGATGCCGACCGTTTGAACGTTACCCAAGTCGATGCGGGTACGGGCGAGTTGGTGCAGATTGTGTGCGGTGCGCCGAATGTGAAAGCGGGCATCAAAGTGCCGTGTTCGTTGCCGGGTGCGGTGTTGCCGGGCAATTTCAAAATCAAGCCGACCAAGATGCGGGGCGTGGTGTCGAATGGGATGTTGTGTTCCACTGACGAACTTGGTCTGCCCGATGACGGTGTCAACGGCCTGCACATTCTGCCGCAAGACGCGCCTGTTGGTGCAAATATCCGTGAATATCTGGATTTGGACGATACGGTGTTCACGCTGAAAATTACACCGAACCGTGCCGACTGCCTGAGCATCAAAGGCATTGCGCGTGAAGTGTCCGCGCTGACCGGCTGCGCGTTCAAGCAGCCTGCAATCCATGCCGCGCCAATCACGGGCAGCCGCAAACAGCCCGTGCAGATTGATGCGCCTGCCGATTGCGGCCGCTTTATCAGCCGCGTGATTGAAAACGTGAACGCGCGCGCCGCTACGCCGGATTGGATGAAGCAACGTTTGGAGCGCAGCGGTATCCGCAGTATTTCCGCGCTGGTGGACATTGGTAATTATGTGATGCTGGAAATTGGTCAGCCGATGCATGTTTTCGATGCCGACAAACTTTCAGGCAGCCTGTACATCCGCCGCGCGTGTGAAGGTGAAACGCTGGAATGCCTGAATGAGAAAACCGTCTCCCTGTCTGAAAACACGCTGGTAGTGGCCGATGAAAAAGGCGCGTTGAGTTTGGCAGGTTTGATGGGCGGCGCGGCAAGCGCGGTTTCAGACGACACGCAAAATATCGTGCTGGAAGCGGCTTGGTTTGCGCCTGAAATCATTGCCGGCAAATCGCGCCAGTACGGTTTTGGTTCGGATTCGTCGTTCCGCTTTGAGCGCGGCGTGGATTACCGTTTGCAGGCTGACGCTATTGAACGTGCTACCGAATTGGTTTTGCAAATTTGTGGCGGTGCGGCGGGCGAAATGGTGGAAGCGCAGGGCGAATTGCCTGAAGCGAAGCAGGTCGAATTGCGTTTAGGTCGTCTGAAAACCGTGTTGGGTGTGGACATTCCTGCCGAACAGGTGGAAACCATTTTGCAGCACTTGGGTCTGCAACCTGAAAAAACGGCGGAAGGCTTCCGCGTTACCGCGCCGAGTTTCCGTTTCGACATCGAAATCGAAGCCGATTTGATTGAAGAAATCGGCCGCGTTTACGGCTATGAAAATATCCCTGACGATTACACGTCAGGTCGTCTGAAAATGCTGGCGCTGCCCGAAACCCGCCGTCCGCGTTTTGCCGTTTATAACGAAATGGCGGCGCGCGGCTACCGCGAAGTGGTCAGCTATGCCTTCGTTGACGAGCAGTGGGAACACGACTTTGCCGCCAATGCCAACCCCATCCGCCTGCAAAACCCGCTGGCGGCGCAGTATGCCGTGATGCGTTCCACGCTCATCGGCGGCTTAGTGGAAATTCTGCAAAACAATCTGAACCGCAAGCAAAACCGCGTGCGCGTGTTTGAAATTGCCCGCGTGTTCAGCAAAGGTTCAGACGGCCAGTTTGTGCAAAACGAACGCATCGGCGGCTTGTGGTACGGCGCGGCGATGCCCGAACAATGGGGCGAGAAAACGCGCAACGCGGATTTTTACGACATCAAGGCAGATGTGGAAAATCTGTTGAAAAACAAAGATGTGAAATGTCTTTCCCCTAAGCCGACATATCGTGAGAAAAATATTGTAGAGAAAAATACTGATATTGAAGCGAATACAGTAAGTGGTGCAAAAGCAGGAGCTGTTATAGGTGGTATGGCAACAGGACTATCCAGTCTTATAGATGTATTTGATGGGAAAAAAACTCTTGGTGAGACAGTACGAAATACCGTTGGTGGGACATTAGCAGGAGGGATTGCTGGTGGGATGGTTGGCAATCTTGTTGGTCAGGAGGAAGCGGGAAAAGGTATCCCATATTTAGAAAGCATGGAATATGCGCATCCTGCATTGCATCCAGGGAGAAGCGCATTCATCGTTGTGAATAATGCGATTGTTGGTTTTCTTGGAGAATTGCATCCGAAATGGCTGCAAAAATACGACTTGCCGCAAGCGCCGCTGGTATTTGAAGTCGACATGACAGCGGTGTTGGAACGGGAAAAAACGCGCTATCAGGCAGTATCGAAATTCCAGCCGGTGCGCAGGGATTTGGCGTTTGTGATGCCTGAAACCATGACCCATGATGATTTGTTGGCCGCCTTGAAAGGCGCGGCAAACAAGTTGGTACAGGAAATCAGCGTGTTTGACGTGTATCGCGGTACGGGCCTGCCTGAAGGGATGAAGAGCATGGCGGTCAAAGTGATCTTGCAGGATATGGAAAACACGCTGACGGATGAAACAGTCGAACCGGTTATCGCAAAACTGATTGATGCGGCAACTGCTGCGGGAGCGCAACTTCGCAGCTAAAAAATAAATATTCGCTTGAATTTTAAATAGAAATTGGTAATAATCTGCACCTGTTACAACAGAAGGTAATAATATGACATTAACTAAAGCCGAATTGGCCGATATTTTGGTAGATAAAGTCAGCAATGTAACCAAAAACGATGCCAAAGAAATCGTCGAACTCTTTTTTGAAGAAATCCGCAGTACTTTGGCACGCGGCGAAGAAATCAAAATTTCCGGTTTCGGTAATTTTCAGTTGCGCGACAAACCGCAACGTCCCGGCCGTAATCCGAAAACCGGCGAAGAAGTACCGATTACCGCCCGCCGCGTAGTAACTTTCCATGCCAGCCAAAAACTCAAAGGCATGGTGGAGCATTACTATGACAAACAACGTTAATCCCGTTATTCCTGCAAAACGTTATTTTTCGCTGGATGAAATGTGCGAACTGGTGCAAATCAGCCCGTCACAATTTGCCCAGTGGCAACATGAGAACGGTATCGTCGTCGGTTACGGCGGCGATCGTTACACCCGTTCCGATGTGGTGAAACTGTTGAAGTTGAAAGATACCTTTGCGCCTTATGTCGACAGCTTCAGCCGTGATTCTTTGGATGCAAACGGTCATCCTGCTGCAAAGGCGGAAGAAGTCAAGGATAGCCTGAATCAAATTTTGGCAGATTTGGAAGCGTATTCATAATTACCATTTCGTATTTCAGCGAAAAATAAAAAACCGACCTTTGAGAGGTCGGTTTTTTTATGCATCACAAAATCGATAAGTAATCTCTCTGATGAACAAGACAAAGTTGCGTTTTCAGACGACCTCATTCGAGACCAAACTCAATCCGCCACATCGATACACAAATATTTCAATTCCAAATATTCGTCCGCACCGTATTTGCTGCCTTCGCGTCCCAGCCCGCTGCGTTTCACGCCGCCGAATGGTGCCGCTTCATTGCTGATTAGGCCGGTATTGATGCCGACCATACCGTATTCCAAGGCTTCGCCTACGCGCCATTGGCGGGCGGTGTCGGCGGTGAAGAGGTAGGCCGCCAAACCGTATTCCGTATCGTTGGCGGCCGCGATGACTTCGGCTTCGGTTGCAAAGCGGAACACGGGACACAACGGTCCGAAGGTTTCTTCGCGCGCCACCGCCATTTGCGCCGTTACGCCGCTTAAGACGGTCGGTTCGAAAAACGTTCCGCCCAATGCGCTGCGTTTGCCGCCGGTCAGGCAGACCGCGCCTTTGGAGAGCGCGTCGGTGATGTGCTGCTCGACTTTCTCCACCGCTTTTTCCTCAATCAGCGGCCCTTGGTTCACGCCTTCATCCAAGCCGTTGCCCAATTTGAGCGCGGCTACTTTTTCGCTTAATTTGCGGCAAAATTCGTCGTAAATGCCCGATTGAGCGTAAACGCGGTTGGTGCAGACGCAGGTCTGGCCGCTGTTGCGGAACTTGCTCGCCAGCGCGCCTTCGACGGCTTTGTCCAAATCGGTATCGTCAAACACGATAAACGGCGCGTTGCCGCCCAGTTCTAAACTGAGTTTTTTAATGTCCGCCGCGCTGTCGGCAAAAATTTTCGCGCCGACTTCGGTCGAGCCGGTGAAGCTGATTTTGCGCACGGTCGGGTTCGTGGCAAATTCATGGCTGATTTCCGAAGCGTGACCGCTGACGACGGGGAGCAAATCTTGCGGCACGCCCGCTTCGTAAGCCAATAGCGCCAGCGCATACGCGCTCAGGGGTGTGAGCGATGCGGGTTTGACTATCATCGCGCAGCCCACCGCCAAAGCAGGCGCGGCCTTGCGCGCAATCATCGCGGACGGAAAGTTCCACGGCGTAATCGCAGCGGTAACGCCGACAGGCTGTTTCAACACAACCAGTTTTTGCGATGCTTTCACACTCGTCAGCACATCGCCGTCAATCCGCCGCGCTTCTTCGGCAAACCAGCGCACAAACGAAGCCGCATAATCGATTTCGCCACGCGCCTCAGTCAGGCTTTTGCCTTGTTCCATCGTCATGATGCGCGCCAGCTCTTCTTTGTTTTCCTTTATCAGAAAATACCAACGCCACAATACATCGGCGCGCTCCAGCGCAGTTTTTGTCGCCCATAATTTTTGTGCGGCCTCCGCTCTTTGAATTGGTAACTTGAGGTCGTCTGAATGGGTTGTGCGGACAAACGCCAAAGTCTCACCCGTTGCTGGATTATCGACTTTGATACTGTCTGGAATCGGGGAAAAAGAAATATCAGGATGGTTTAACAATGATGCAAAAGAGTTCATGCCTGCCCTCGTATGTATAGATGATGGATGGGAGTCATTATTCTCTTCATAGGATAAAAGCGCAAACTGCTTGAGCAGTTTGTGCAAAAGGAGAAAGAAGAGCCGAGGCACTGAATGGAAGCAGGCAACTAAAAGGTCGTCTGAAAATACCTTACAGGCTTGGTTAGGACTTTCTCATTTGAATTGTGAGAAATTGTTTTAACCGACTGATAAGACATATTCAGGCGACTTTTTTTATTTGGATTATTTATATAGAAATTAAATATTTTTATGTTGAAACAATAGAATAGGTTTTAAAAATATTTTAGCTGTTGAATGTGAATATATCGAATAAATGTTTCCATATTATTAAAAGCTTGTTAAAATCATCAAAAATTATACAAATAATAATCAAAATCATTAAATCCATCTTTCAATTGATTTGCGGCAAAACCTTCCCGAGGTCGTCTGAAAATCTTCAGACGACGCTGTCTGACATTCCGCCACACAAGGAATCCGTTATGAAGCCAGCCAAAGTCAAAACACTTGTCGCCTGCATCGCAGTCATCGGTTTTTCTCCCATCATTTATGCTGCCGATAATACACCAACCGTGATTCTCGATACCGTTACCGTCAAAGGCACACGCAATAAAGACGAAATCGGTAAAAACCGGGTTTATACCCGCGAAATCGTCAACCTCTACAAAGGCAAGGAAGAGGTCGAAACCTTCAAAGGCAACACTGTATCCGACCTTTTAAGCGGTATGTCCGGCGTGTACAGCGGCGATGCGCGCAACAGCGGCGCGCTGGATCCCAATATACGCGGCGTGCAGGGGCAGGGACGGATTCCCGTTACCATCGACGGCACTGAGCAGGCGATTACCGTCTGGCGCGGCTACGCGGGTGCAAACAACCGCAACTACGTCGACCCCAACATCATCAGCAGCGTTTCCATCGAAAAAGGCCCTTCGTTCAGCCGTGATATGAAAAGCGGCATAGGCGGCTCCGTCGCCCTGAAAACCATCGATGCCGACGATATTGTCCCCGAAGGGCAGAAATACGGATTTGAAGTGAAGGCGGAGGCTTCCAATAATTCCATCAAACAACGTGCCAATGTCTATGAAAAATCGGTCGATTATCGGACATTGGATGCGCCTGCTGTCGCACTCGGCGGTATTTGGCGGGCGATGTTGGACGATACCGACCGCGTCAGTCAGCGTTTCAGCGGACGCAATAGATTTGGGGAGGATAAAGCTTACCGCATTGCCGCCGCCACTAAGCAGGACAATTTCGATGCCATGCTTGCCTACGCCTACCGCAGTAAAGGCAATTATTTTTCCGGTAAAAAAGGTGCAGAGCGCTACGGCTATATCGGTCCTTGGACGATGGAAACGGTAAATGAATTAAACAGGCAGATTGCGGATGCTGCGGCAAGAGGCGAAAAATTTTACGGCAGTGAAGCTATGCTGGGCGCCCCCGATATTGCACGTATCGGACTTTTTTATCATCCGGGAGGAGAGGTAACCAATACTTCGCTAGAAAATAAATCATGGCTGGGTAAAACCACCTTCCGTCTACCGAACCGCCAAACTTTGAAATTCGGTCTGCGCCATACTGACTCTACTTTCGGCGAAATCATGCCTTCACGCGTCATCGGTCCGATTTTCAGTACACCCGACAATTTAAATAAAATTGGGGAGTGGCCAAGGGCATGGGTCAAACAGCGTTCCTACAATATCGATTATGCGTGGAAGCCCGAAGGCAGCCGCTGGATAGATTTAAACGCATCATTGTGGACAACCCGTACCAAATCCAAAACCAATACCGCAGGCGGTTCACCCGGCGATGCCCTGTATGAAGACAGGGTGGACAATTTAATGATGTGGAAAACTGTGATGAGTCGCTGGAATACTTACAATGAAGAAACCAAGCGCATGTATGAGGCATTGGGTTACACGAAAAAACCGGATGTCGTCGAACAGCTTCCGAATACCAACGGGCGCTTCAATACCATAGAGGGCAATGCCTACTATGCCAACAATACCCGCAACGGTTTCAATTTTTCCAACCGCATGAAGCTGCATGACAAGCTGACGTTGACTCTGATGGGTGACTTCCAAAATGAAAAATTGAGATCACGCAATGAGTTTTCAGAAGAATTGAGCCATGACGGCTTGGATAAATACAGAGAGGAAATAGAAGCACAGCAATTGGTTACCAATACCCAGTTGACAGGATTCGGCGAGCCGAGAAACGGCAGGCGAAGGGAATGGAATCTTGGCTTCAATTTCCGCTACCAGCCGCTGGACTGGCTGACTCTGACGGCAGGCGCACGCTATACCAATTTCAAGATACAGGACGACAACGAGCGGTTGAAAACCGGATTTGACAAATACAACAATCCATTAGAAGTTAATCGAGGTCAGGTATTTCGGTTTACCCGTGTAGCAACCGAGCAGGAATATCGTGATTATCTGAATGCGATCAACAATGACGAATTCAATGCGGCAAGAGACAGTATCGTAATAGATGATAGAGGGGTGGCAATATTAAATCCCACTCCCAATGATGACGAAAACAGACCAAGGCTGGATAAGCTGACATACTATTGGTTGAAAGACGACAAAGGTCGTCTGAATCCTGCCAATCATCCTTGGTTTGCCATTCCCGAGTTGCATAGTCAAGCCGTTAATCCTGCTTATGATCCAAGCAATCCCGACAGTCCACGCGTAGTTCAAAAATATATACCTAATTACGACATTCTAAGAATGTATAGGTCTCCTATTACACCTAACGAACTGCAGCGTGCCCGCAAACAGGGCGGCAGCGGCTGGGCACCAGCTTTCTCCGCGACCGTCAATTTTACCGACTATGCCCGCGCCTATCTGCGCTATACCGAAACCCTGCGCTTTCCCAGCATATTTGAGGGAACATACGGCTTTTCAAATGTGGCAGGATCGTTTGCCCGTATGGGTTACGGCTGGCAACCAGAACACGCCAAAAACTGGGAGATCGGCTATATCCATGATTTGACGGGGCTGTTTCCGAAAATGAAAAGCACGGATTTCCGTGTCAACTACTTCCACAACAAAACCAAAAACATTATTGACAGGGACGAGAATTTTGAATTTGAGCAATTCGACAAACAAATCCGTACCGGCGTGGAGTTGCAGGCGCGCTTTGATACCGGCAAATTTTTCGGTGGCGTAGGCGTATTGCGTACACTGAAAAATAAAGTCTGCGACAAATCTTTTGCCGTTTCCAGTGTACATAATTCCAGTTACTTGACTGGCGGTGGATTTATTCCTGCTCCCGAATGTAATTACGGCGGTTTGACCGATAACGGTTATCTTGCCAGTATGGTTCAGCCGCGCTGGTCGATTGATGCCGACTTGGGTGGACGCTTCTTCCGCAACAAGCTGGAAAGCGGTATCCGCTTTCATTACCACAGCCGTGTCTATCAAAACCGCCGTACCATATGGCAGGCTTATTACGACCAACTAAACCGTGTCAATGGCTCCAACCTTCAAGCGGACACCGATACTATGCGCTGGCAGCCTGTTGCGGTATGGGATGCCTACCTGCGCTACAAAATCGGCAAGAACCTGACTGCCGAGCTTGTGGGCAGCAACCTGACTAACCGCTACTACCTCGACCCGATGAGCCGCTCTTATATGCCCGCACCGGGCAGGACGATTAAAATCGGAATCAGTGGGAAATTTTAAGATTATTGGAATTACTTAGCTCTATAATCTGATTTTTTGAAACAAAAAATCAGAACTATTCGAAATTTCACAAAATATTGCAAATTATAAAAATGATAGTAATTTTTATTTTTATTAATTATTATTAGGTTTATAGTTTCAATACTTTCAAACGATGCAGGGTTTGACCCAAGCTCTCCTTTCACGAACGGTCGGGAGCAGTCATTTTTCCGTATCCTTTGGAAGGGTTTGTATTTTTAATCCTATTTTGGAGCAAATATTATGAAACTTTCAAAAATCATCTTAGCGTTGGGTGCGGTTTCCGCCGCTTCTTGTGTATTTGCTGCTAATCCTGCTTCATCATCAACAAATGCGATTAATGCAGGTAATGTCAAACATTTGACAACAGGCGTCGATACTGATACAGATAAAAACACTGCTACTTATAAAGATAAGTCGGCAATTACTATTTGGGACAGTTCTGTAAAAGGTGAGAAATTCGCCAACAATAAACCAGTTGCTTTTGCCAAAATGGATAAGGTGGCAAACAATCCAGCTGTTAAATTGTTGGCACCCGGTGTAGTCGGCAAAGACAGAAACGGGGTTACCGTTGCCAATCTGTACCGCATGACTGGTGCATGGCATTTGATTCCAAGAATGCCTGACCATTCTAAATTAGGCCGTCTGTCTTACGCACAAGTCGGCAATTTAGATGTCTATTTCGGTGATTGGTCTAATGTTGCACCTGGTGCGGCTGTCGGTACAAAAGGTACGAATTACACTGCCTTCTACAGTGGCACGGGTCGAACCACCAATCTACCGACTACGGGAACTGCCACTTATACGGTTAAGGGTATCAACCAATATCATACGCAAAATACAGCCCTCTTAAACGGTACGTTGAAAGCCGATTTCGGTAAGCGGACGTTGAACGGCGAAATGAATCGTACAGGTTTGAATGTTGCCATCAACAATGCCACGATTAATACGGCGCAGGCTTCCTTCTCCGGTAAGGCTACGGCAAACAAAGTGGCCGGTACGACCCGCGGTCATTTCTTCGGTAACCAAGGTGCGGCGATTGCGGGCGTTGCTGAGTTTGGTCGAAATCATGCCTACAACACTGCCTTTGGCGGTACGAAAACCGGCAAATAATGAATCATAATGCGATAAGGCGGACGGTTTTTGTCGTTCCCCATTCCGTCCGCCTATAAAACACAAATCATCCGACACACAATGCACATCGTACAGGGCCGTTCGGAAATATCGGGCTTCGCAATGCGTTTAGGCCGGTATTTTCCGAACGGCCCGTGAGTTTGAAGGCGTGATGTTTCGATGGGCTTGAGAAGCTCATTTTTCAGACGACCCAGCAGGGGCTTTCATGCAAATAAACAATGCTCTTGCCCGGTAAAGATGAAATGTCAGTTTTTCTTTGAAAAGGTCGTCTGAAAAACAATGCCGCCCGATACACAGGAAAGAATCTTATGAAACGCCTTTTGCTCCTTCCTTTTTTTATCAGCCTGCTGCCCCATGCGTTTGCCGACGACAGGGAAGACCGCTTCATGCAGCTCAAACAGGGAACGGAACTCCGCCGCGCGCAGCAGGAAAGGAACGAAGCGGACAATACGGCGATTGAGTTCGGCGCGGGAGAAGTGCAGGACGGCGAAGATTTGGCGTTGTCGCTGATGAAGGCGGTCAACGCGCAAAACGAGGAAGAAACGGCGCGGCTGTTGGACATTTACCGCAGTCAGGATGATTACGACCCCGATATAGTGCTGTTTGCCGAGGCCAATCAGGCGGTGTTCCGCGACGATTTGAAGGCCGCGCTGGCGAAATACCGCGAGCTTTACCGCAAAAATCCAGAATTTCTGCGCGGCCGCCTGGATTTGGCGCGGCTGCTGTTTATAGACAAACAAAACAAAGAATCGGCGGCATTGTTCGACGGCATCGATATTCCCGAAGTGCCCGCCGTCAATGAGAAAATCAAAGTGTTTGCCGACGCTTTGAAGAAACGCGATGCGTGGAGCGGTTCGGTTTCGTTCGGCGCGGGTTACGACACCAACTTAAACCAGTCGTCGGGCGCGACGGTTGTCCGCAATCAGACAAGCTGCGGTTTCGATTCGAACGGTCAACCGATTCTGGACGGCGACGGAATGCTGTCCTGCCGTAACGAACGGCTTGACGCCTACGCGCCCGATGCGTTGAAAAAACGGATGTGGGTATATGAAGCCAACTTAAGCAGACGCATTTCGCTCAACGGCCACCACGGCCTGCAACTGGGCGGCTACGCATGGGGCCGGCTCTATCCCGGCAACAAAGAATACGGCGAACACAATATCAACGTCAGCCCCGCTTACAGTTTTCAGAGCAAAGACCATTCCTTCAGTATCGGCCCGCAGGTGCAATACGAATGGTCGGGCGGCAAACTGCGCGACAGCAGCGCCGGCATCAGCACGGCATACAGCCGCACCTTTTCCGACCGAGCCTCGCTGGGCGTGCAGCTCGACCACAAATACGACCGCTACCGCGGCGAATTAAAACATTTCAACGGCCCGCAGACACTTCTGTTCACCACCGCCATCTACGCCCTGCCGAAAGACTGGCTGGTATTCGGCGGCTACGACTACCTGCGCAAAAACAGCCGCGAAAAAGTGGATTCCTACCGTCGGCACGGCCTGCGCACGGGTGTCAACAAGCGTTTTGAATCCGGCATCGACGCCACCTTTCAGGCAATTTGGCGCAAAACAGCCTATCAGGACTACCATGCCTGGCTGGAAACCCGCCGCCATGATTTCGAACGCACCTATCAGTTGGACATCAAATTTGACCGTCCGTCTTTCCGCGGCATTACGCCCGTTTTCAGCATCAAACACACCGACAACAAAAGCTCGTCCTGGCTGAACCGCTACAAACGCAATGAATTTACGGTAAAAGCAGAATACAGGTTTTAAGCACCCGAGGTCGTCTGAAAACGAATTTTCAGACGACCTCGAGGGTTTCTGTTGCATAAGCTGTCAGCTAAGGAGTCGGTTTTGTAAGAGTGCTATTTTTATCCTGAATACACGTTATAATACGAACCTTGTTTTCAAACCGATTCGAGATTCTGTTTTCAGACGACCTTTAAGATAAAAGGTCGTCTGAAAACGTTTGTCCTGTCCATACGCATCAGCCGAACTATGATTCCATCCGATTTCATTGACGAGCTTTTAGCCAAAGTCGATATTGTCGATATTATCGACGAGCAGGTTCCGCTGAAGAAGGGCGGGGCGAATTATATGGCTTGTTGTCCGTTCCACAAGGAAAAGACGCCGTCGTTTTCGGTCAGCCCGACCAAGCAGTTTTATCATTGTTTCAGTTGCGGGGCGCATGGTTCGGCGATTGGTTTTGTGATGGAACATCAGGGGCTGTCGTTTCCGGAGGCGGTGCAGTTTCTTGCCGACCGCGTGGGCATGGTTGTGCCGAAAGTACGCGGGCAGAACGATAATCCTGAAGTCCGTGCCGAACGTAAGAAAAAACAGCAGACGCTGGAGGAAACGACGGCAGCGGCGGCGGATTTTTACGCGCAACAGTTGAAATTCAATCCAGCGGCGAAGGCTTATTTGGATAAGCGCGGCTTGAGCGCGGAAGTCATCGCGCATTATGGTTTGGGCTACGCACCCGACGGCTGGCAGCCTTTGGCGCAAGTGTTCCAACCGTACCCGAATACTGCGTTGGTGGATACGGGTATGGTGATTGACAACGAGGGTCGGCATTACGACCGCTTCCGTCATCGGATTATGTTCCCCATTCGCAATCCGCGCGGGCAGGTGATTGGTTTTGGCGGCAGGGTGTTGGACGACTCGAAACCGAAATATTTGAATTCGCCCGATACTCCTCTGTTTGATAAGGGGAAAAACCTTTACGGTTTGTATGAAGGTCGTGCTGCGGTCAAGGAAGCAGGGCGGATTTTGGTGGTCGAAGGGTATATGGACGTGGTCGCGCTGGCGCAGTTTGGCGTGGGCTACGGCGTGGCGGCTTTGGGCACGGCAACGACGGCGGAACACGTCAAAATCCTGATGCGGCAGGCGGACAGTATTTATTTCTGTTTCGACGGCGACAGTGCGGGGCGGAAAGCGGCTTGGCGCGCGCTGGAAAATGCGTTGCCGCAGTTGAAAGACGACAAATCGCTGCATTTTTTGTTCTTACCGGAAGAACACGACCCCGACAGCTACATCCGCGCCTATGGAAAAGCGCAATTTGAAGATGCGCTGTTGAATCAAAGTAAGCCCTTGTCGGAGTATTTCTGGGAACACCTTTCAGACGACCTCAATCTCAATACGCAGGAAGGTAAGGCGGAATTGGTGAAAACCAGTTCGCCGCTTTTGGCGCAAATTACCGCGCCTGCATTGGCTTATCTGTTGAAACAAAGACTTAGCGAGCTGGTCGGCATCGATCCCGACAATCTCGCCCAACTGCTGGGGCAGGAAGCGCCGAAGCGGCACGTCAAACAAAAAAGCTACAAACTGCCTCCGATTTCCGTCAAACAGCCGGTCATGCTGACGCTGGTGCAACGGCAAATCCGCAGCCTCTTGATAAATCCGGATTGGGCTGCATATATAGACCTGCCCGATTATTTGGCGTTGGACGGCGATTTTGCCTGCCTTGCCAATCTCGCCGAAACCATTAAAAGCCATGCCGCCGTGCCTGCTACCGCGCAGGTTTTAGAGTATATGCGCGGTTCTCCTTACGAAGAAACCGTGAACCAAATCTTCCAATCGACACTCTATTCTGAAGAAATGGAAGGCGGAGGAGAAGAAGACCGCGAGAACTTCCAAATCGGCATGAAGAAACTCCTTAACGAGTTAAAATACCAACAAATCGAAACCCTCAAGCAGAAAAGCCTGCAATCGGGTTTGAATGAAAATGAAAAAAAACTCTTGCTGTCGCTTTTGACGGCAAAGCAAAATTGAACGAACGGCAATCCCTGCCGAATCCAGCAACCTTCAGGCCGTCAGAAAAGCATTGTCCCAAGCTGCGAACATGATCCCGCAGAACACCCGTTCCAAAGAGCTTTCAGACGACCTCAGAGTGATAACCCAAAAGATTGATTTTAAATCGGTTATCACTCTGTTCCGCCTTCAGGTGCATCATGCAAACCGTCGGCACACCATCAGATCAAGAAAGTAATCCATGTCTAAAGACCAAAATCACGAAGACTATCAAGAACAGGACGACAACCGTCCGCTGACCCTCGAAGAGCAGCGCGCCCGCCTGCGCCAGCTCATCATCATGGGTAAGGAACGCGGCTACATCACTTATTCCGAAATCAACGACGCCTTGCCCGACGATATGTCCGATGCGGATCAAATCGACAACATCGTCAGCATGATTTCCGGCTTGGGCATCCAAGTGACCGAGCAGGCGCCTGATGCGGAAGACATTTTGTTGAGTGACAACGCCGCCGCCGTAACCGACGACGATGCCGTTGCCGAAGCCGAAGCCGCCTTGTCCAGCGCGGACTCCGAGTTCGGCAGAACCACCGATCCCGTGCGTATGTATATGCGCGAAATGGGGCAGGTTGACCTGCTGACCCGCGAAGACGAAATCATCATCGCCAAAAAAATCGAAAATGCCCTGAAAAACATGGTGCAGGCGATTTCCGCCTGTCCGGGTTCTATCGCTGAAATCCTCGCGCTGATCGAGCAAATCCGCAAGGATGAAATCCGCGTGGACGAAGTGGTTGAAGCCATCATCGATCCGAACGAAGTGTTGCTCAACGAATTGGGCTTGGGACACTTGGAGAGTGCGTCAAACGACGACGATTCCGGCAGCAGTGAAGAAGATGAAGAGGATGAAGACGAAGATGACGACGATTCCGGTAGCGATGCCGAAGCCATGTCCGCCGCCCATCTTGCCGAATTGAAGCAAAAAGTGCTGGATCATTTCGCCTTCATCGAAAGCGAATACGGCAAGATGATTAAAAAGCTGGAAAAACACGACAGCCGTCACCCCGATTATTTGGCACACCGCGACGCCATCGCCAACAAGCTCTTGGAAGTCCGTTTCGCCACCCGCCAAATCGAAAGCCTCAGCGGTAACCTGCGCAGCCGAGTGGAAAATATTCGCAAGCTCGAACGCGAAATCCGCGACATCTGTCTTGACCGCGTCCATATGGAACGCGACTACTTCATCCAAAACTTCCTGCCCGAAATCACCAACCTGAAATGGGTGGAAGAGGAAGTCGCCAAAGGCAGAGTCTGGAGCGACGCGCTCGACCGCTTCCGCCACGCCATCCTCGAAAAACAAACCGAGTTGGCAAACATGGAAAAAGAAACCCGCATTTCAATCGAAGAGCTGAAAGACATCAACAAAAACATGGTGTCGAGCGAAAAAGAAACCGCAGCCGCCAAGCAGGAAATGATTCAGGCAAACTTACGTCTGGTGATTTCCATCGCCAAAAAATACACCAACCGCGGTTTGCAGTTCCTTGATTTGATTCAGGAAGGCAACATCGGCTTGATGAAGGCGGTCGATAAATTCGAATACCGCCGCGGCTACAAATTCTCCACCTACGCAACATGGTGGATCCGTCAGGCGATTACCCGCTCGATTGCCGACCAGGCGCGCACCATCCGTATTCCGGTGCACATGATCGAAACCATCAACAAGATGAACCGCATCTCCCGCCAGTATCTGCAAGAAACCGGCGAAGAGCCCGATTCCGCGAAACTCGCCGAGTTGATGGAAATGCCGGAAGACAAAATCCGCAAAATCATGAAAATTGCCAAAGAGCCGATTTCGATGGAAACCCCAATCGGCGACGACGACGATTCGCACTTGGGCGACTTCATCGAGGACGCTAACAATGTTGCCCCTGCAGACGCCGCGATGTACACCAGCCTGCACGAAGTCACCAAAGAAATCCTCGAAAGCCTGACCCCGCGCGAAGCCAAAGTCCTGCGTATGCGCTTCGGTATCGACATGAATACCGACCACACGCTCGAAGAAGTCGGCAAACAGTTTGACGTAACCCGCGAACGTATCCGCCAAATCGAAGCCAAAGCCCTGCGCAAACTGCGTCATCCGACCCGCAGCGACCGCCTCAGAAGCTTCCTCGACAGCGAAGACAGCAAACTGTAAAACAGCAAACCGCAGGTTTATCCCTGCGGTTTTTTATGGGTAAGAGGTCGTCTGAAACAGAAGTTGTACGTTTTCAGACGACCTGTTTTGCATTCATTACACTATGGTTGTTTAAAACCTGTAGCGCGGGCTTTGCCCACGAATAATAGGGAAAGTTTCGGCAGATTTTTTACTTATTATCTTCAGCTCTTTTACTCATCATCTTTGTGGGCAAAGCCCACGCTACGCCGCGTTATCATTTCTGAATTGGCTGTCGGCTATCAAAGCATAGTTTGCAAAAAAGGTCGTCTGAAAACCGGTTTCCCGTTTTTTTCAGACGACCTATTTCTATATTTTCCATTCAGAATCAAAGCGTTCAGTCTTTCGCCGTATTCATCAACCGCAGGGCTTTGAGGCGGCCGATTTCTTTTTGGTATTCCACCAAGCCAATAAATGTTCCGCTTCTGTCGTAAACGCGGATGGGCCGGTCGGCGGAGATGTCCTCGGTAAACTGCGGGCGCTGGCCGCATTTGAGCATGGTTACGGCGCGGTCGTTCAGTTCAATTTTGGGGAGGTGCCGCACTAAAACGTCGCAAGGCAGGAGCAGGGCGTCGCGTTCGGCTTCGTTTAATTCTGCCAAGGCTTTGAGCGTGTGGCTTTCGCGGATGGTGAAACCGGCAGTTTCGGTGCGGCGCAGGGCGGTTAGGTGGGCGAACGTGCCGATGTGTTTGGCGATGTCTTCGCTGAGGGTGCGGATGTAGGTGCCTTTGCTGCAACGTACGTCGATGACGGCTTTGGGCGCGTCAAACTCGGTAATATCGATGGCGTAAATGGTGATGTCGCGCGGTTTGCGTTCGATGACAATGCCTTTGCGGGCGTATTCATACAACGGTTTGCCTTCGTGTTTGAGGGCGGAAAACATCGGCGGCACTTGGCGGATGTCGCCCGTCAGGGCTTGGCATGCTGTCTGAAATTCGGTTAAGGAAATATCGGCACGGGCGGTAGCGATGATTTCGCCTTCGGCATCGCCAGTGCTGCTGGCTTCGCCGAGTTTCAGCGTGGCGGTGTAGGCTTTGTCGGCATCCAGCAGGTATTGGGCGAACTTGGTCGCTTCTCCGAAGCAGACGGGCAAAAGTCCAGTCGCCAAAGGGTCGAGCACGCCAGTGTGCCCCGCTTTCTCGGCGTTGTAGAGGCGGCGGGCTTTTTGCAGGGCAGTGTTGCTGGAAAGTCCTTCGGGCTTGTCGAGCAGGAGGACGCCGTTGATGGGACGTTTGGCAGGTTTGGCGGTCATGTCAGTGGAGAAGGAAGGAAAGGGATAAGATGGAAGTGCCGAGTAGGATGATCGGCGTTTCCGATATTGTTTTTCTGAGGATGATGTGGCTGTGCGGATTTGGTGTTGCTACTGTGTAGCTGCCTTTTTTCAGACGGCCTTGCTTTAAAAGCGTGATGCGGCCGTCGGTACGGCGGAAACTGGCATGAAACAGCGGTTTGGAGAGAGGTACTTCCCGCCCGTTTAGGTCGGTGATGTGGAAGGAGATTTGTCCGTCTCCATCATGCCAAACCGAGTAACACCCGTTTTTACCTATGTGGATTTCGTTGCCCGATGCGGTATCAAAGACGATTTTCCCTTTGCGTAAACTGAAAGCGTAGCAGGCACAATAGGAGAAAAATACTAAAGACAATAGAAATTCGGGAAAAGTCATGGATATATCCGAAAGCGGAGCAAGGAGGCCGTCTGAAACAGATCTTCGGTTTTAATACCGGGTGTTCAGACGAGCTTTATTTTTAATCTTCCACCGGTTTTTCCGCCGCCACTTGGTCGATGAGGCTGGAAATGCTCATGCCGCGTTCGAGCGATTCGTCGTATTTGAAGTGCAGTTCGGGCGTTTTGAAGAGTTTGATGCGTTTCGCCAGCTCGCTGCGCAAATGACCTTTGGCGTGTTCCAAGGCTTCTTCGGTGATGTCGCGGGTGCTGTCGTCGAGGACGGTGTAGAACACGGTGGCGTGGCTGTAATCGCGGGTAACTTCGACTTCGTTGATGGTGATGAAGCCTGCGCGCGGGTCTTTCAGGCCGGTGCGGACCAGCTCGGCCAGTTCGCGCATGATTTGTTCTTTGACACGGTCTTGGCGGGCATAGCCGCGTTGCGGTTTTCTCATGGTTTTCCTTAAACGGCGGCGGCCGTTTCAACTTTGTTTTCAGACCGCCTGTGTGAAATAAGTGCGGTATTATAACGGATATACGGCAATTTGAGGTCGTCTGAAAAGGAGTTTGGCTATGCAGAAAATCAAAATCGGATTGGCGGGGTTCGGCATGTCAGCGCAGGTGTTCCATCTGCCGTTTTGTCGTGCGGATTCGCGGTTTGAAGTCGTGCGCGTGTTTGAACGCAGCGGCAATAGGGCGCAGGAAGTCCTGCCGCAGGCGCAGACCGTGCGTTCGTTTGAGGAATTGCTTACCGATGATGTGGATTTGGTGGTCGTGACCACGCCGAACCAGACGCATTTCGACTTTACCGCTCAGGCTTTGCGTGCGGGTAAAAATGTGGTGGTGGAAAAACCGTTGTGCGCCACGGCGGCGCAAGCCTTGGAACTGGCGGAACTCGCCGAGCGGCAGGGCGTATTGTTGACCGTTTACCAAAACCGCCGCTGGGACAGCGCGCCGCTGACCGCCAAAAAGCTGCTTTCAGACGACCTCTTGGGCGAAATTGTGGATGCGGAGTTTTGTTTCGAGCGTTATGCGGCTGCTTTGAACAAAAAACGCTGGAAGGAAACCGGCGAGGCGGGCGTAGGGCTGGTGTACGATTTGGGTTCGCATCTCATGGATATGGCGGTTGATATTTTCGGGATGCCCGATGAGCTTTATGCCGACGTGCGCTATCAGCATGAAGGAGCGGTCAGCGACGACAATTTCTATATCGCGCTTTATTACGCCGACGGCAAAAAAGTCGCCCTGACCGCAAGCAAATATGCCCGCGAACCTTTGCCGTTCATGACCTTGCACGGCAAACGCGGTTCATACGTCAAACAAAATGCCGATAACCAAGAAGCTCTGCTGAGCGGCGGCGCGCAACCTGTCGGAGCGTGGAACCGTGAGCCGGAAGACGAATGGGGCATCCTGCATACCGAAATAGACGGGGTGGTTGTCCGCAAGAAAATCGAAAGCGTCAGCGGCAATTATGCAGCGTTTTATGAAAACCTTTATGACGCGCTGCAAGGCAAATCTCCCGCAGCGGTGCAGCCGCGCCAAGTGGCGGAGGTGCTGGGGCTGCTGGAGAAAGTATATGAAAGCGCGAAATCGGGGTGTCGGGTGAAGGTATAGGGAGCGGTTTAAACCGCTGGATAGAAGGGCGGGGCAAAACCATTGGGGAAACGCAAGCCTGAAGATCGCAGAAAATAAGCCCCCCGTTGCGTATCCTTTATTTTGTTTCGTTATAAAAAAAAGTATAATCACACCCATTCAAAAACAATCCGAGGCCTGCCAAATGAACGTAACCGTTATCAATCACCCCCTTGTCCGCCACAAACTCACGCTCATGCGCGAGGCCGATTGCAGCACTTACAAATTCCGCACCCTCACTACCGAGCTGGCGCGCCTGATGGCTTACGAAGCCAGCCGTGATTTTGAAATTGAAAAATACATTATTGACGGCTGGTGCGGTCAAATCGAAGGCGACCGCATCAAGGGCAAAACCTTGACTGTCGTGCCGATTTTGCGTGCCGGTTTGGGTATGCTCGACGGCGTGCTCGACCTGATTCCGACCGCCAAAATCAGCGTGGTCGGATTGCAGCGCGACGAAGAAACGCTCAAACCCGTTTCTTATTTTGAAAAATTTGTGGACAGCATGGATGAACGTCCCGCGCTGATTATCGACCCCATGCTCGCTACCGGCGGCTCTATGGTTGCCACCATCGACCTGTTGAAGGCGAAAGGCTGTAAAAATATCAAAGCGTTGGTACTCGTTGCCGCGCCCGAAGGCGTCAAAGCCGTCAATGAAGCGCATCCCGACGTTACCATCTATACCGCCGCCCTCGACAGCCATCTGAACGAAAACGGCTACATCATCCCCGGCTTGGGCGATGCAGGCGATAAGATTTTCGGTACGCGCTGATTCGTAATTTGAGGTCGTCTGAAACTGAATGTATGGGTTTCAGACGACCTTTTTATAGTGGATTAAATTTAAATCAGGACAAGGCGACGAAGCCGCAGACAG
>JUNU01000071.1 GCA_001067655.1 Neisseria lactamica | reverse complement strand
ACCGGGCGGTTTGTTGCTATGATACGGGTGTTCCGATATACAAGGTCGGATTCTCGAATCCGACAGCTTTTGAGATGGCAGGCTTATGTCGGATACAAGTATCCGACCTACGGCTGGCTACTTATTCGGCGGATTAATCGGCAGCGTCGAGCGGGAGACTTTGACGTCGGGGCATTTTTGCTTCATTTGATAGCGGAACACTTCCGCCTTGCGTTGATTGCCGGTTTTTTCGTAATTCGTGCCCAAAATCACTTCGTCCACCCGATTCCGTATATCGGCGTAAGGGATATAGACGGATTGGGTCATCTCGCAATATTCGATTTCCTCCGAATCGATCGGCTTGATGACCAACAGGCGGAACTCTTCTTCGTCGCGGAAGGCGAAGTCTTTAAACAGATAGCGAATGTATTCCAAGGCTTCTTTATCGTCGTCGCTGACGGCGGATTTGTCCTTAAAAAACCCGATAAGCTCTTCCAACGCTTCTTTTAATTTTTCCAAGCGGAACTGATGCCATTCTTCATTTCCGACGGGTTTCAGGCGGATGCCGAACCGACTGATATTTGTATTTAACGTGAATCGAATGGACGAACCCAGATTTTCTTTTGCTAAATTTTGATGAAGATTGAAAGCTTTATTCGGAGCAGAAAGCCATATCCCGCATTTCTTTTCCGCAATATATTCATCTTTGTACGCGATATAGGCAACTTGATAAAGCGGCAGCTTTTCGTATTCATCATTCCAAAAACCGTCTTCCGGCAGGTCGTCTGAATCTTTCCCTGACTTTTTGGATAGGCTGCTGAATGGGACGGAAACATCCGCTTCTATCAGCCAATCCCCGTTTTTATTGAACACCAGACAGCAGCCCGAAGCCTCCACGCCGTCTTCTTTGCCATACAGGCGAAACTGGTTCAAGTCATTGACGCGACTTGAGAAGCAGGTAAAAAAGGCATTGTGGGACACGCCATCCGTTTTGTTTTCCAACTCCAAATCCTGCTGGTTCAGCAAGTCCAGCAGCCCCTTTCCTTCGGACGGGTCGTTCATATAGGTCGAGCTGCCGAGCCGCATCGGAATGTCGATTTCGTTGCCATCAATCCCGAATAATATATGGCATACATGGGGGGAAGTATAATGCGCCATCGGGATAGAACCCAATTCTATTGGTGTGATATGGAGAACCGCCAATACGGTTGCAACAGCGTCTTGTGGTTGTGAAGTTTTCCCTTTGAAAAGTGATTCTTGTATTTCTTGTTTTTTCTTTTCAAAATAAGAATGCCAATCTTTATTGAGGTAATCAATATCTCTTAAACTTGGAAGGATTATTTTTTCCCATTCCCTTTTTTCTACTTCATTATTTAATTGTGATATTTTTTTGTGAACAGCGGAAAAATTTTCGCTAGCCTGCTTAACAAATTTTTCCGCTTCGGATGTGCTTTTACTTCTCTTGATCTGTTCAAAATAACAACAGCCAAGCCAATATTGAATATCACATTGCTCTGTAATCTGAGTACTTTTATCCGTAATTTCATTCCAAGCTTGATGCAGAATTTCAATCGCTTCAGTGTATTTTCCCTTATAAAATAATGGGAGGAAACTTTCAAAAATCAAATCATAAACATCCATCATTTATCCCTCTATCAAACCAATCCATTAAAAACCAATCAGACAAAAATTGTACACCATATATACCAAAGCTCTCCTTCCCGCCCCCAAAGCAGAAAACCGATTCAGTATCCATCCATGTTTATAAAAAGGTCGTCTGAAAACCTGAAAATACGGTTTTCAGACGACCTTTCGACCATCCGCTCTTACCTGTCCGTTCTGACCCGCACAAACGTCGCAAATTTCGGTGTGCCCTTTTGTGTGAAGCCGCGGTAGCGGTATGTGATGACCGCGCCGATTTTGGGCGGGTTGTCGCGGTCTTTGTCTTTGAAGCCGCTGCCGATGCGGAATTCGCCGTGTCGGTTTTTGCAGCCGACCGCGCCCAGCCGTCCGGCGTTGCGCCCTTTGCCTTCATAATGCCGCGTTACCGTGCATTCGTCGTCGTATTGGCTTTTCAGCTTCAATAATTGGCTACTCCTGCCGCCGCTGTAACGCGATTCGGGTTGGCGCAGCATCACGCCTTCGCCGCCCTGCGCTTCGATTTGTTTCAAAAAATCCATCGCGTGCTGCCGGTCGCGGACTTTGATTTGCGGGATGATGGTAATCGGCGCGTTCGGATGCGTTTTCAGCCATTGCATTGCGACTGCGAGGCGTTGGTAGAGATTGCCCTGCGCTTTGGGTACGTCGAAAACGTGTAGGCGGATGCCGCGCCAATCGCCGGAAGACGAGCGCACGGCGGCGGAAATCTGTTCAAACTGTCCGCGCCCGCTATACAGCTCGCCGTCGAGCGGATACGGTGGGAACTGCGCGGTAAAACCTTTGGGCGGTGTAAACGCGTAGCCCTGCCTGCTGACCAGTTGCCGCCCGTCCCAATACGCGCGCACGCCGTCGAGCTTTTCGCTCATCGCCCAGCCTGTAATGTCTTGGTCTTTGTATTCCTGCGCCAGCATCAAATCCGCGCCGAGCGCCGTTTGGATGAAAAAAGCGGCAAAAATCGGTATCATGCCCTGCATTGAAGTTCTCATAAACGTTCCTGTAATGTGAGTGATTATTTCAAATATAATAATGATACCGCATAAACAGACCGAAGGTCGTCTGAAAACATCGTTTCAACGAAGTTCAAGCCCCGTCCAACCACTACCCAAGGAATCCCGCCTCATGGCACTTCAAGCCGAAATCATTGCCGTTACCCCCTTCCGCCAAAACTGCACCCTTTTGTGGGATGACGAAACCCGCGAAGCCGTTCTGACCGATGTCGGCGGCGACGTTTCCTACCTTCTGCAAGAGCTGGACACGAAAAACCTCATCCTGACCGCCATTTGGCTGACCCACGGACACCTCGACCATGCCGGCGGCGTGGTGGAATTGCGGGAACACCGCCCCGTCCCCGTCATCGGCCCCCATGCGGACGACGGTTTCCTGCTCCAAGCCCTGCCCGAAACGACCGCCCAATACGGCTTTCCCGTTTCCCCCGCGTTCGAGCCGACCCGTTGGCTGACCGAAGGCGAAACGCTCAAGGTCGGCAGCCACGCCTTCCAAGTCCTGCACATCCCCGGCCACACGCCCGGCCACGTCGTTTTCTACTGCGCCGAAGCAGGGCTGCTCATCGCGGGTGATGTATTGTTTTACGAAACCATAGGCAGAACCGACTTCCCGCGCGGCAACCACGCCGACCTTATCCATAATATCCGCACCAAACTGTTCGTCCTGCCCGAAGACACGCGCGTCATCGCCGGACACGGCAGAATGACCGACATCGGGCATGAAAAACGGCACAATCCGTTTTTTTAAAACCTGAAAGCGAAAGGTCGTCTGAAACACGGATAAGCGTTTCAGACGACCTTTTTTTATAGAAAATGAGTAAAATGCAATTTAGAACACTTCAAAGGAAATTCGTAATATGAAAACCGCGCATGAAACATTAGCTGAGTTCATTCAACAAATGAAAGATTATGAATTGTATTGGGGAGAGCTTACTCAAAAAAGTTTGGATGAAGGTACTTTTTTTGAAATTGATGAAGATGAAAACAGCAAAAAAAGAGCTGATGAAATCAAAAAAATACATCACCAATTTTTATCTAAAAAAGCTTTATCTTTAAGGCAAGCTAGACAAGAAGCTCCTTCTTTTCGAATGCCACCGGAATATAACCAAACCATTACAGCCGAAAGGAAAATCAGTGATAAAAAATATGAAATAGATGTGTTGGATGATAGTGGGAAAAAGAAAACCTATACGCTGGTTTTGGAAGGTGGGGAATGGAAAATCGATCAAATGGGTTTTATGTATTACGATAAATGGAAGAAGTCGCGCCAATTGTTTTGAATAAGCGATAACTTGTCATCGGTTGGCTTAAGAATCAATACCCTGATAAAGTTGGTTGAAGGGCTGATTCCCGGAAAATTTGTTTTCTTAAAAAGGTCGTCTGAAAAGTTCAAAATCTTTTTATAGGGAATGAGTAACATGCAATGGAATACACTTAAAAGGAAATTCGTAATATGAAAACCGCGCATGAAACATTAGCTGAATTCATTCAACTAATGAAAGATTTTGAACTATATTGGGGAGAAATTCTTCAAAATTATATAGATGAGGATAATTTTGAGGAGTTCTATTCAGAAGAAAATAAAGTTAAGCTTTCAGAGGGAATTAAAAGCATACAACATAAATTTTTATCAAAAAGGGCGCTGTCATTGAAACAGTCTCGACTGGAGGCGTTAACTTTTCGAATGCCTCCAGAATATAACCAAACCATTACAGCCGAACGGAAAATCAGCGATAAAAAATACGAAATAGATGTGTTGGAAGATGGGGAGGAAAAGAAAACCTATACGCTGGTTTTGGAAGGCGGAGAGTGGAAAATCGATCAAATGGGTTTTATGTATTGCGATAAATGGAAGAAGTCCCGCCAATTGTTTTGAAGAAACGATAACTTGTCATCGGTTGGTTTAAGAATCAATACCTTGATAAAGTTGATTGAAGGGCTGATTCCCGAAAAATTTGTTTTCTTAAAAAGGTCGTCTGAAAAGTCCAAAATCTTTTTCAGACGACCTTTGACGACTTTGACCGCGCTCAAACCTGCTGCGCTCCGCCCATGCTGCCTGATTTGAAATAATTTATTTAAAAATAAAAGGATAGCCTTTTATTTTGCCCAAGGTCGTCTGAAAACCTGCGCTTTGCAAACCTGTGGTTTAGGATTAGTATAACTATACCAATTTATCCCAAATCCATTTCAAATCATTCACTTCGGAGAGATTCCATGAGCTACACGGCCCCTGTAAACGAATTGCGTTTCGGCATCCGCGTGCACGGCAGGTTGGACGAAATCCTGCAACTGCCCCATGCGGAAGGTTTGGATGCGGAAACGGTGGATGCGGTGCTGGACGAAGCGGCGCGGTTTGCCTCTGAGCAATGGGCGGACACCAACCACACCGGCGACCTTTACGGCGCGGGTTTTTCAGACGACCTGATCACCACCCATCCCGATTTGGCGCGTGCCTACTATGATTTCTGCGAAGCGGGCTGGGCGGGTTTGCGCGCGCCGGCGGAGTTTGGCGGGCAGGGGCTGCCGGCGGTCGTGTCGGCGGCGTGTGAGGAGATGTGGTGCGCCGCCAACCTCGCCCTGTCGTTGATGCCGATGCTGACGCTAGGGGCGGTGGACGCGCTGTTTAAACACGGCAGCGAGGAGCAGAAACAGACCTACCTGCCGAAAATGTGCAGCGGCGAATGGGCGGGAACGATGAATTTGAGCGAACCGCAGGCGGGTTCGGATTTGAATCATATCGCCACCCGCGCCGTGCCGAAAGAAAACGGCGCGTATGCCCTCAGCGGTCAGAAAATCTTCATCACTTGGGGCGATCAGGAAATGACGGAAAACATCGTCCATCTGGTGCTCGCGCGCCTGCCCGATGCCGCGCCGGGCGTGCAGGGCGTGTCGATGTTTATCGTACCGAAATATTTGGTGAATGCCGACGGCAGCTTGGGCGGCCGCAACGGCGTGCGCGCCATCGGCATCGAACACAAGCTCGGCATACACGCCAGTCCGACCTGTACGATGGAGTTCGACAACGCCGAAGGCTATCTGGTCGGCAGGGCGGGCAAGGGTTTGGCGTATATGTTTACCATGATGAAAACCGCGCGGCTGAACGTCGGCATCGAAGGCCACGCCGTCGCCGAACGCGCCTACCAAAACGCGCTCGCCTATGCGAAAGAACGCGTGCAGGGACGCGACGAGGCGGACGGTTCAGACGACGTAGCGATTATCCGCCATCCCGACGTGCGCCGTATGTTGTTGATACAAAAGGCAACGCTCGCCGCCCAACGCGCCCTCTATTTGCGCGCCGCCGCCCTGACCGATTTTGCCGCCGCCTGCCCCGACAACGTATTGCGCAAAGAAGCGGAGCGCGAACTGGATTTCCTGATTCCCATCGTCAAAGCCTGGCCGACCGACAACGGCGTCGTCCTGACCAACCTCGCCATCCAGATTTACGGCGGCGCGGGCTACGTCGAAGAAAGCGGCGTGGCGCAATACCTGCGCGACGTGCGGATTACGCCGATTTACGAAGGCACCAACGGCATACAGGCCGCCGATTTGGCAGGGCGCAAAACCACCGGCAAAAACGGTGCGCTGCCTTTGAAGCTGCTCGCCGAAGGCAAAGAGCTGGCGGACAAACTCGCCGCCGCCGAACCTGCCGCTGCGCAACAACTGGCACAAGCCATTGAAACGGCGGAACAAAGCATCGCCCGCATGGTCGGATACGCCGACCATCCCGCCCTCGCCGCCGCCGCCTCCAACGCCTACCTGCAACAAATGGGGCTGACGCTCGGCGCCATCGGACTCGCCCGCGCCTACCTTGCCGCCGTAGCCGCCCAAGCGGAAGACGCCGACGGTTTCGGCAGCGGTTTCTACGCCGCACAGCAACACAACACCCGCGTCTATTGCGCCCACGTCCTGCCGCAGGTTTACGCCTGCGCCGCGCAGATTGAAAACGCGCAGGCATTGCTGGACGTGCCGTTAGAACTTTATTGACGGATAGGAGTTTGAAAAGAGGTCGTCTGAAACTGGATTTTGAGTTTCAGACGACCTCTTTTGTCAGTTTTAGAATGGATTGAAGCAGAACGCATGAGTCGAATTGAGCAATCTGTCCGATCGGGCATTGGACGGAAATGGAAAGGAAACAAGATTGCCGCAGCGTAAAAAGGTCGTCTGAAAACCTGATTTTCAAGTTTTCAGACGACCTTTCATTTATTCCGCCAACCCGTTCAGCCTTTCGGATAAAACCGCACCACATTTTCCCCCTCGGGCAGCGTCAGTTTCTTCACGGCATGGCCGTACACGGTTTCGAGCGTGACGGTCAGACCGCCTTCGGTTTCAAAAATCTTATCCACAAACGCTTCAGCCGCTTGGGCGTCGCTGAATTTTAAGGCGTGCCACAGCCCTAAGGTTTCCATGTCCTGCCGGAACGTCGCCGCTTTGCGGTAGCTCAATTCGAGCTTGGCGGTATCGGTCACGGGGTCGTAGAAACCGTTGTCAGCAAGCATGTCGCCGAGGTCGTGCATATCGATTAAGGTCGGCGTTTCACACGTTATCCCCGCGCTTTTCAGACGACCCGTCAGCTCGGTCAGGCTGTCGCGGCCGAAATGGGTGAAAAATAATAAACCGTCTGTTTTCAAGGCGTTTGCCCAGTTTTTCAGGACGGGCAGGATTTCGTCCACGCGGGGCAGGCTGAGGTTCGCCCACAACATATCAGCAGAGGCTTCGGGTAGCGGGGCGGTCAGGGCTTGGCAGTGTTGCGGGATGGTTTTGCCGGTGAGTTTTTGCCAAAAACTGCTTTTGCGCGCGGCGGCGGCGGTTTGGAGGAAGTTGGTGCGCGGATCGTATTCTTCAAATACCGCGTTCGGATAGCGCGCGGCAAGCAGGCTGCGGCTGATGTCCGCGTCCGCACCGACCAGCAGGATGCGTTTGGGCGCGTTGCGGACGATTTGCAGCCGCTCGTCAGTGTCTTGGGCGAGATGGCGGTGGATTTGCCAGCGTTTGTCTTGGGGGTTCATGTTTCAGACGACCTTTTTCTTCTTTTTTGAAGGGTGGGTTTGCGTGCCGCCATTTAGGGGCGGTATGGATTTCTTTTAATTTCAATCGACTATATTAAAAAACAGTAACCGCTGCGCTCGGTTATCTGCTTCCTCTTCTTTCCTGCGGGAGAGGGCGACTCTATTTTATTCCGTACATCTGAGAACCACCCCCATCCTAACCTTCCCCCGCCGGACGGGGGAAGGGATAAGGCTGCCGTTGCGGTAGCGCGGCGTCGTTCCTGCCGACGGATTTCACACTCTGAAGCCTCGTCATTCTTTAAGTTTTGGATTCACGCCTGAACGACAACAACGGCAAAAAGGTTTTTCAGACGACCTTTTCGACAAAGCCGCGGTAGCGTTCGGCAAATTCGTCGGCATGGCTTAAAAACGGGGCGTGTGCCGCTTTTTCCATCAATACCAATTCGCTGTCCTTCAAGTGGCGGTTGAGGTATTCGCCCATGCGCGGCGGGGTGATGGCGTCTTTTTGTCCGAACACTAAAAGCGACGGGGCTTGGATGCTTGAAAGCAGGGAGCGGGCATCGGCTTGGTTGACGGCGTCCAGCGCAGCTTGTAGGGCGGGCGGTGCGCCGTGGCGGGAGAGGTCGGGCAGGATGTTGCCGATGATTTCGGCGGCGTTTGGTGTATGCAGCAACTGTAATTGTAGAAACTGTTTGATATGTTTGGCATAATCCTGCCGGAATGCGCCGACCATCTTGCCCAAAGCGGGATTGGACAGCCCTTCGGGGTAGTCCGCGTCAGCGGTCAGGCGGGCGAAACTTGCGGTCAGGCAGAGCGAGCGGACTTTGTCGGGACGGCGTGCGGCGAGATGGAGCGCGACCAAGCCACCGAGCGACCAGCCGAGGACGTGGGCGGGCGTGTCGATTTCTTCGGCGAAGACTTCGGCTATCGCGGCGATGTTGAAGTTTTCGGCAAAGGGGGCGTCGCCGTGTCCGGGCAAATCGAGCGCGCGGATGTCCCAATCGGCAGGCAGGCGCGGGATGAGGTCGTCGAAGACGTGGCGGTTCGCTGCCCAGCCGTGTATCAGATAAACTTTTTTGGCGGAGTGCGGCATGGCTGTTTTCTCTATGGATGTGTTTTCTTGGTGGCGCAATGCGGGATGGCGGAACAAAAGCCGTTGCGTATTATGCCACGCCTTGGTTTCAGCGTGCGAAACCCGACCATACGGCGGTTTTTGCGACGGTTGCGCGGCGGACTTGGAAGAATTTTTTACGGACGCGGCAAACAGTTGCCCTTTGTGTTTCCGCCCTATACAGGGCGGGGCGGTGTGCGGCGGCTGTCAGAAGAAGCCGCCGGCATTTGAGCAGATGTGGGCTTCGCTGTATTATGAGCCGCCCGTCAGCAGTATGATACGCGCGTTGAAGCATTTGGCTGACCTCGGCATGGGCCGTCCGCTGGCGGAACTGATGCGCCGCCATGCGCCCGACTGGCTGGAAACGGAGCATTTCGATTTTGTGCTGCCCGTGCCGTTGAGCAAAGAAAGGCGGCTGCACCGCGGCTTCAACCAAAGCGAGGAATTAGCGGATATTCTGTCCGAACATTACGGCTGGACGCTGCTGCCGCGGCAGACGGTTTTCAGGCGACATCGCGAGCCGCAAAGTACGCTGAAAAGCGCAGACAGGGTTCGCAATATAAAAAATGCTTTTGAAATCAATGGTCATATCTCGAAAAACTGTAATATTTTGTTAATCGACGATGTGTTCACCACCGGCTCGACGCTGAACGAATTGGCGCGGACGCTGAAAAAATCAGGCGCAGGCAAGATTTTTTGCTGGAGTTTGGCGCGTCCGCCAATGAAAAAATAGCTAAAGTTTTTGACACCTGCGGAACATTTCGGCATTATGCCCCTCTATAAGTGATTGATTTATATGTTTACCATAGTTTTGTACCAACCCGAAATCCCGCCCAATACGGGCAATATCATCCGATTGTGCGCCAACACCGGAGCCGATTTGCATCTGGTCAAGCCGCTCGGTTTTCCGCTGGATTCGGCAAAAATGAAACGCGCAGGTTTGGATTATCACGAGTTTGCAAAACTGACGGTACACGAGAATTTCGAAGATTGTCTCAAAGCCTTGGAAGGTCGCCGCATTTTCGCGCTGACTACCAAAGGCAAAACCCGTCCCGACGAAGTTTCCTTTGTTGAGGGCGATGTCTTTTTGTTCGGTCCCGAGACACGCGGCCTGCCCGCAGAAATCCTCGACACCCTGCCCCAAGGGCAAAAGCTGCGCCTGCCCATGAAGCCCGGCAGCCGGAGCATGAATCTTTCCAACACCGTCGCCGTGATTCTGTTTGAAGCATGGCGGCAAAACGGTTACGCAGGCGGTGTATAACATCCGCAAGGGAGTCTCCCTGAGCCGTTTGACAAAAACCAAGGCGATACTGTTTAACAGCTTGGTTTTTGTCAAACCGCCGATACGTCGTCTGAAACCGCCTGGGAGCCATCCCACTGCGTTATCAACTCAAGAACGGACTACGTTTTGACTTTATCTAAAACCACCCTTTTCTCCACCCTGACTGCCGTCGCAATCAGCATCCTTTCCATTCATTCCGCCTCTGCCGACTCCATCGTCCGCACTGAGAAGCTGCATTCCTCCGCCAACCGCAGCTACAAAGTCGCCGGCAAACGCTACACGCCGATGACCAAAGTATCCAACTTCAGCCAAACCGGCAATGCCTCATGGTACGGCAACCAGTTCCACGGCCGTAAAACCTCCAGCGGCGAGCGTTACAACATGAACGCCCTGACCGCCGCCCACAAAACCCTCCCCATTCCCAGCTACGCCCGTGTGACCAACACCAAAAACGGTAAAAGCGTCATCGTCCGCGTCAACGACCGTGGCCCCTTCCACGGCAACCGCGTAATCGACGTTTCCAAAGCCGCCGCCCAACAATTGGGTTTCATCAACCAAGGCACGGCACATGTCAAAGTCGAACAAATCGTTCCGGGTCAAAGCGCCCAAGTTTATGATGGCAAAGATATTTTCGTCGATTTGAAATCCTTCGGTACCGAGCGCGAAGCGCAAGCCTATATGAACCAAGCTGCGGTAAACCTTTCTTACGGCAAAATGAATCCGAGAGTTTCCATGGAGAAACGCGACTACGAATACGTCGTCAAAATGGGGCCGTTCACCTCGCAAGAGCGTGCCGCCGAAGCCGAAGCCAAAGCACGCGGTCTGATTCAGGCAGCTTCGCTGTCCCTCTAAGCCGTATCCGTGTTTTCAGACGACCTGTTGCAAGACAGGTCGTTTTGTATTGAAGCATAGGTATAGTGGATTAACTTTAAACCAGTACGGCGTTGCCTCGCCTTAGCTCAA
>JUNU01000070.1 GCA_001067655.1 Neisseria lactamica | reverse complement strand
GAGTTCGAAGCCTTCGCCGTTCTCTCCGCGTTTTGCCCTACCGCTGTCGACGATATGGCCGAGATTCAGTTGGGATTTCTGGTAGTCGGTGGCTAGTTTGATGTGTTCCTGTCCCTTTTGGTCTTCCATCCTGAGTTTGTTGTTCGCCCAGGTGCGGATGACGTTTCTTGTGTTCCAATCGGCGGGGATGTGGTCGGGATGGGCACTGTCGTGCATGACGCCGGAGATATACGGACGGTCGGGGTTGCCTTGGACGAAG
>JUNU01000069.1 GCA_001067655.1 Neisseria lactamica | reverse complement strand
CAGGTTAGCCCCTTTGTTTTAGCCGACGGATTGAATGCGATTAACGATCCTGTGGTGAACCCTTGTATTCAAAGACCGGACTTGGCGGGGTGTAGCGGTAATAATCAGTCAGGAGGACAGGCACGTCGGATATATAAAGTGCCGAACCGTTGGGGATCGATTTATTTTAATCCGGTAAATCGAGCTGTTGGCTATTCTGAAAATAATACTGAAGGGGAGGAGTCAGCTAGACGTGAAGCATTGGCAAGCTGTATCAAAGCCGGTGGAGGTCAAAATCCGATTGCTCGTGATGGTAAAGGTTGCCGCCTGAAACACGAATATCGTAATCTTTGTGCCGCTATTGCAGTTGGTGGTAAGGAAGAAGGTAAAGGTGGGACGGGAACCGCCGGAGAGGATGATGTGGAAATTGCCAAAGAACTTGCGTTGAAAGGATGTAGCAAACATTCCAATGAATGTGTTATCCGTTACTCTGGCTGTTCTCGTCATCCTGATTACCGCTATTGATTGATTTGTTTTTTCAGACGACCTCCTAATGTTCAGAGGTCGTCTGAAAAGCCCTTCGCTTTTCGTTCTGACAAAAACCGTTTTAAAACCGACCGCGCTTTGATGGGCGGTTTTTTGTTGTCTGGGTTTTGTTTGTTTTCGGTTTCAGACGACCTTGTTTTCTAAACGGCATTGGGGTCGTCTGAAAAATAGGGAAAACGGGGCGGGCGGCTGTCGCGGGATGGGGAGGGATTCAATTTGTTGGAGGAGGGCGGGGAGTAGGGTAGGGAAGATGGACAAAAGAGGGGTATTCTGTGCGTATGGCGGTTAAATGAGGACGGGCTGTTGCCGAAATGAAAGTAAGTAGGCAGGCATCAAAAAAGGTCGTCTGAAAATTTCAGACGACCTTTTGATTGCATTCAAGCTAGGATTTATTTATCGCGGCTGAATACGATTTTGGTTGCTTGGATGGCTACGCAGACTGCACCGCCGATGAAGATCAAGTCGGCTGCTGTGCGTACCCAGCGCAGGGTATCGAGGATTTCCATTTGCAGGAATTCTTCGCTACGGGCATACCACAGACCATGAGTGATGGAGGCGTATGCTTGAATCGCGCCGACAGGCAGCAGGCTGATGGCGATCATGCCGACCAAGCCGCCGTTGAGCAGCCAGAAGCCCCAAGTCATGAGTTTGTCGTCGAATTTTGCGTTTGGTTTCAGGTAGCGGGCAACCAGCAAGACGAAGCCCAGTGCCAAGAAGCCGTATACACCGAACAAGGCTGCGTGTGCGTGAACTGCGGTAGTGTTCAGACCTTGGATGTAGAACAGGGAAATCGGCGGGTTAATCAGGAAGCCGAATACGCCGGCACCGATCATGTTCCAGAAGGCAACTGCTACGAAGCACATCAGCGGCCAACGCAGGCGTTTCGCCCATTCTGACAGGTGTTGGTAAGACCAGTGTTCGTAAGCTTCACGGCCCAGCAATACCAGCGGTACGACTTCCAATGCGGAGAAGCAGGCACCGATTGCCATAGAGGCGGAGGTAGAACCGGAGAAGTACAGGTGGTGCAGCGTACCCGGGATACCGCCCAACATGAAGATGGCAGCGGCAGCCAGAGTGGATGCGGTAGCGGTACTGCGGCGGACGAAGCCCATGTTGTAGAAGATGAAGGCGAAGGCTGCGGTAGCGAATACTTCGAAGAAGCCTTCTACCCACAGGTGAACCACCCACCAGCGCCAGTATTCCATCACGGCAATCGGGGATTTTTCGCCGTAGAACAGACCGGGCGCGTAGAACACGCCGACACCGACCATGGAGGCAACGAAGATTGCCAGCAGGTTTTTGTCCACGCCTTTTTCTTTAAAGGCGGAAACGGTACAGCGCAGCATCAGGAACAGCCACAACAGCAGGCCGACCATCAGCAGGAGTTGCCAGAAACGGCCCAAATCGAGGTATTCGTAACCTTGGTGTCCAAACCAGAAGTTGAATTCAGGCGGAATGACGTGGGTCAAGGCGAAGAAGTTACCTGCGTAAGAACCGCCGACTACGATGAACAGGGCGATGTACAGGAAGTTTACGCCGGCGCGTTGGAACTTGGGATCTTTGCCGCCGTTAACAATCGGAGCCAGGAACAGACCTGCTGTCAGGAAGCCGGTTGCAATCCAGAAGATGGCGGATTGGATGTGCCAAGTACGGGTTAATGCGTAAGGGAACCAGTCGGACATTTCGAAGCCGAGTGCTTCGTCGATGCCGTAGAAGCCTTGACCTTCGACGGTGTAGTGCGCGGTCAGGCCGCCCAGCAACACTTGTACCACAAACAGGGCGACTGTCAGGAAGACGTATTTGCCCAATGCTTTTTGGGAAGGAGTCAGCTGTACTTTGGAAATCGGGTCTTCAGTCGGAACTTCCACTTCTTCGTGTTTGGTCAGGAAGGAGTAACCCCACATCAGCAAGCCGATACCCATCAAGAGCAATACAACGCTGGTGAACGACCACATGTAGTTTTCAGTAGTCGGTACGTTGTTGATCAGAGGCTCGTGCGGCCAGTTGTTGGTGTAGGTGAAAGTTTCGTCAGGACGGTTGGTCGAGGCAGACCATGAAGTCCAGAAGAAGAAGTTGAACAGTTTTTCACGCGCTTCTTTACTTGGCAATGTGTTGTTTTTCATTGCGAAGTGTTCGCGGGTCGTCTGAAGGGCGGGATCATCGCTGTATACGCCGTGGTAGTAAGGCAGGATGCTCTCAATGGCTTTGACACGGGTATCGCTGATAACGACGCTACCGTCTTCTTTAATACGGCTTTGGTTGCGGTATTCGTCGGCAAGGCGGGTTTTCAGTACGGCTTGTTCTTCAGGAGAAACTTCGTTGAATTTTTTGCCGTAAGTCTCTTGCGCGGTCAAATCCAACCATGCGACAAGCTCGCGGTGCAGCCAGTCGGCTGTCCAGTCCGGAGCTTGGTATGCGCCGTGTCCCAATACGGAACCGACTTCCATACCGCCGGTGGTTTGCCAGGCAGACTGACCTGCCAAAATATCGTCTTTGGTCATCAGCTGCGTGCCTGATGCCGAAACGACTCTTTCAGGGTAAGGCGGGGCTTTTTTATAAACCTCGCTGCCCATGTAGCCAAGAATGGTAAAGCAGACTGCCAGGACGGCAAACAGCAAGTACCATAGCTTCTTGTACTGTCCCATTTCAGAACTCCTTATTTTGGTAAAAAGTGGTTGCTTATAAATTCATACTATATGAATGTTAAAGATTGTAGCACTCTTTTCAGGCAAAAGAAATATTCTCTTAACAACAATCTTTAAAAAACAGATATATAGTCAATAATAATTCTTATTATCAAAAATACGGTGGCATTTTTGTAAAGAATTGGATAAAACATGTGAGCAATAATAGATGATTTGATGTAGTTTTATCTAGTTATTAAGTAGTAAAATGGGTAGTAAAAGTTCATCTTTGATGAATTAATTGATTTAGGTCAAGATATAGCGGTAAAACCACCTACATAATCCTACAAAAGTTCACAAGAGATGCCTTTCAGACGACCCGGAATAAGACAGTTTGAAAGAGCCGAAAGCGGTATGCCGCGGACGACAAAGGTTGAAAAAATATACCCTGACCTTCTTAAAATAGTTATTAAAGGAAATGACAACTATGAAACGCCAAGCTTTAGCTGCAATCATTGCTTCAGTTTTTGCTTTAGCCGCCTGTGGTGAGCAAGCTGCCCAAAAACCTGCCGAGCAAACCGCTTCCGCTCCTGCAGCTTCCGAGGCTCCTGCTTCCGGTGCTCAAGCTGCTGCCGAAACTCCTGCTGCCGAGCTGCCTGTTATCGACGCGGTAACTACCCACGCTCCTGAAGTTCCGCCTGCCATCGACCGCGACCATCCTGCACGGGTCCGCGTGAAAATGGAAACCGTCGAAAAAACCATGAAAATGGACGATGGCGTGGAATACCACTACTGGACATTTAACGGCGACGTTCCGGGCCGCATGATCCGCGTACGCGAAGGCGACACCGTAGAAGTCGAATTCTCTAACAACCCGTCTTCTACCGTACCCCACAACGTTGACTTCCACGCTGCTACCGGTCCAGGCGGCGGTGCAGAAGCCAGCTTCACTGCTCCGGGCCGTACTTCTACATTCAGCTTCAAAGCCCTGCAACCCGGTCTGTACATCTACCACTGTGCCGTTGCCCCTGTCGGTATGCACATCGCCAACGGTATGTACGGTCTGATTTTGGTTGAACCTAAAGAAGGTCTGCCTAAAGTGGACAAAGAGTTCTACATCGTACAAGGCGACTTCTACACCAAAGGTAAAAAAGGTGCGCAAGGCCTGCAACCGTTCGATATGGACAAAGCCATCGCCGAACAACCTGAATACGTTGTATTTAACGGTCACGTAGGCGCTATCGCCGGCGACAACGCCCTGAAAGCCAAAGCAGGCGAAACCGTCCGTATGTACGTTGGTAACGGTGGTCCGAACCTCGTTTCCTCCTTCCACGTTATCGGTGAAATCTTCGACAAAGTTTACGTAGAAGGCGGCAAACTGATCAACGAAAACGTACAAAGCACCCTGATCCCTGCCGGTGGCGCAGCGATTATCGAATTTAAAGCCGACATCCCGGGCAGCTATACTGTGGTTGACCACTCTCTCTTCCGTGCGTTCAACAAAGGCGCGTTGGGTCAATTGAAAGTAGAGGGCGCAGAGAACCCTGAAATCATGACCAAAAAACTGGAAGACAAAGCCTATGCAGGTAGCGGTGCCGCTTCAGCTCCGGCTGCCCCTGCATCTTCCGCAGCAGCGCCTGCTTCCGCAGCATCTGCAGGTAAAGGCGGCTACTAATCCAGTCATCTCGGCGTAGAGACAGAAAAAAGCCACTGCTGTTCCGGCTGATGCAAGGACAACAGTGGCTTTCTTCCACAACCAATCGAAAGATTGGTTTTTCAGACGACCTATCAAGTATCGAAGGTCGTCTGAAAAACCAGTTTCAAGTATAGTGGATTAAATTTAAATCAGGACAAGGCGACGAAGCCGCAGACAGTA
>JUNU01000007.1 GCA_001067655.1 Neisseria lactamica | reverse complement strand
CGCGGTAGGCGGTGTTGGCGGCTTCGGAGGCGGTGAAGGATTTGACGGAGAGGGAGGGGGAGAATCGGGCGAAGGTGAGGTGGTAGGATTGGCGGGCAGTCATGGCGTTGATTTTAAAGATGACAATAAGGTTCGTATGGTAACTTGAATGTCATCAACGGTAAAGCAAATGGGATAAATGGAAGAAAAAATTATACAAATGGTATTCAAGAGGTACTTTATTCAATTTAAGCAAATCTACCATATATAGTCTTTACAGTTTAAAAAAGTCGTCTGAAAACCCCAATACGGTTTCAGACGACCTTCTAATCTTCAAACTCTTCTAAACTAATCAGCTTTCCCTTTACCTTCACGCTTGCGCTTCTGCTCCCTTGCCCAGTCAACCATATCTTTGGGGTAATAAGGAGATTGGCGCAATTCGGTATCGTCCAAATCGTCAAGATAAGCGATGGCGGCGACTTCGAATGCCCAGTAGCCGCAATAACCGTTCTGTTCTGGATCGAGGTGGGATTGGTATTCAAGGTCGCTCATACCGACCATTTCGCGATACCAGTCTTTGAGGTAGGCGTTGAGTTCTTCCAGTTGTTCTTCTTTGGTTTCGCCGCGCATCGCTTCGCCGAATAAAATGGCGTATTTGCCCATTTGGACATAATCCGGATCGGGACGATTTTTAAAATAGTAGTCCAAAAAGTCTTCAATAGTGGAATCAGGTTCTAAATCGCCTTCTGCATTGGCAAGGATGACTTCAAGTAGGCGCGGGAGCAGGTCTTCGCGTTGCAGGAGGTAGCACAGCGCGATAAGGTGCAGCGTTTTAAGGTAATGCTCACCATCACACCACGGCATTGGGCTGGTATAGTAGCCGATATCGTTTAATTTCACTTTGTTTTGCTGCCAGAATTTGGTTATCTCTTCCTCTGAAGCTAAAAATTTTTCTAGAATAGGAATTAAATCCTCTATCGGTTTACCTGCTGTATATATAATTTTCAAATAATCCCAGTAGGTTTCTGCTTGTTGCCTAGATAAAAATCTTAATGCCAAATCATCTGAGAGTTTCCATTTATTATATTCAGGAATAGCTTCCAGAAAATAATTATTAAATTTATTAAATCTTTCCTCACTCAAAAAATGCTGCCTGCGTTTTTCATTAAAACAAACTTGTTCGGTTTCGTTCATGTTTTACCCCTATAAAATCTGGCTCGGTTGGTGCAATTTTTGAATCTTTGTATTGAGACGAATTTAATCCCCCAAACAATAGCAGTTTAAAATCTGAATCCAACACCCTATTTCAATTCACAGAAAGGTCGTCTGAAACCTGATTTCGTTTTTCAGACGACCTTTCCGTATCAAACTCAATAAAAATTCCCTTACCTCATCACGGCTCCGCCATTTCCAACGCCTGCTTGATGTCCACGGCAACGACGCGCGATACGCCTTTTTCCTGCATGGTTACGCCGACCAGCTGCTCCGCCATTTCCATGGTCAGGCGGTTGTGGGAGATGTAGAGGAACTGGGTTTGCGCCGACATTTCTTTGACCAGGTTGCAGAAACGCGAGGTGTTGGCGTCGTCCAGCGGGGCGTCGACTTCGTCCAGAAGGCAGAAGGGGGCGGGGTTGAGGCTGAACAGGGCGAACACGAGGCTCATGGCGGTGAGGGCTTTTTCGCCACCGGAGAGGAGGTGGATGGTGCTGTTTTTCTTGCCGGGCGGGCGCGCCATGATGGACACGCCGGCGGTCAGGAGGTCGTCGCCTATCATTTTGAGGGTCGCTTCACCGCCGCCGAACAGGGTCGGGAAGAAGGTTTGGACTTTGCCGTTGACGGCGTCGAAGGTTTCTTTGAATCGCTCTTTGGTTTTGTCGTCAATTTGGGCGATGGCTTCTTCCAAAAGGGTGATGGCGGCCTGCACGTCTTCGCTCTGGCTGCGGTAGTAGCCGTCGCGTTCGCGCGCTTCTTCGAGTTCTTGCAGGGCGGCGAGGTTGACGGCGCCGAGGGCTTCGATTTGCTGGGTGAGGCTGCCGATGCTGCTGTTCAATACTTTCGGCGATTCTTTCGCCAACGCTTCGAGCGCGTCCAAATTGGCGGCGCGTTCGGTCAGGTTTTGATGGTAGCGTTTGGCGTTAATCAGGGCCTCCTGCTGCTGCAACAGGGCGGTTTGGGTGGCGGCCTGAAGCTGCGGCAGCTTGGTTTGCAGGGCTTGTACGCGGGCGTATTGCTCCCTGCCCTGCTCCTGAATTTGCGCGAGTTTCTTTTGCACGGCGATGTATTCTTCGTCCAACGTGTGCACTGCTTCGGTCAACTCGTCGAGCTTGATGTGCTGCTCGTCGTTTTGGAACTCGGTTTCATAGGCAAGGGCAAGCTCTTGCTGGCGTTCCTGCCAGTCTAGGGTTTGCTGTTCGAGCCGGGCGATTTGCTGCTGGTAGTTTTGTTTTTGCTGGTTGAGTTTGTGGACGGCGACTTCGGCCAGCCCGTATTGGCGGTTGGCTTCCAGCAGAGCAAGCTGCGCCTGTTTCAGACGGCCTTGCTGCTCTTGGCGGCTGTGTGCGGTGGTTTGCTGTTGGTGTTCGAGTTCGGCGGCGGCTTCCTGCAAAGTAGCGATGTCGTCTGAAAGCCCGTCGGACGTGTGTTGCAACACGGTCTGCTCTTCCGCCAACTGCGTCAGTTCGCGCTCGATGTGTTCGCGGCGGATTTGCCCTTGGTTGGTGCGCGCCAGAAGTTCGGCGGCGCGTTGCTGCGCCTGGCTGTATTGGCGCGTGTGCTGCTGTTGCTGCTGCATCAGGTTTTTGTGCTGCGTTTCAGACGAGCGCACAGCGACCTCCGCCTGTTTGAACGCGGCTTCGGCGGCGGAGAGTTTGGGGGCGAGGTTTTCCAGTTCGGACGCGATGCCGTCAAGGCGCGCTTTTTGGGCAATCAGGCTTTCCTGCGCGGGCTTGGCATAGAGCAGAACGCTGACTTTATCGACCTGATGGCCTTCGGGCGTGAGCCAGATTTGATGCGTGCCCAAATCGTTTTGATGCGCGAGGGCGTAGCTCAAATCGGGCGCGCACAATACGCCGTCGAGCCAGTGATGCAATGCCGTCTGAAACGGCGGCTGCGCTTGGATTTGGTTCAGCAATGCCTGTACGGGCAGGGATTTTTTGAGGCCGCCGGAGAGGTCGTCTGAAAGCCATGCCGCCTGCCCCTGCGGCAACGGCGCGGGCGGCACGAAGCCAGACGGTACGCTACGGGCGTGCAGGCGTTCGGCAAGGATGACGGACAAGGCGTGCTGCCACTCGGCGGGCGCGGTGATGTGTTGCCACAGTTGCGGCGCGGCGGCGTGGTCTGTTGCCTGCCAGAAGTCGGCGGCTTCCTGCTGTTGCGACAGGATTTGCGACAACGCCTGCTGCTGCGCCTGCAAAGTGATGTGTTGCTGCCTCAGGCTTTGGAAGCGGTTTGAGGCCGTCTGAAACGCCTCGCGGGCGGCGTGTAAGGCTTCTTCGGCAGCGATGATTTGTTCTTCGTAATGCTCTTGCTGGCTTTGCAACAAGGAGGCGGCTTCCTGCGCAGCGGCGGTTTCGGCTTCGTCGGGCAGGTTCAGGGCTTGGTTTTCCTGTTTCAGACGACCTTTGCGCTCTTCGTGCTTGGCAACGGTTTGTTCGGCATGGGCAAGCTGCTGCTGCTTCAACGCCAGTTCGCGGCGGATGCGGTTTGCCTCGTCCTGCTGGGTTTGGAAGGCGGCGTTGAGCGTGGCTTGGACTTCTTCCAATTCGGGCAGACGCTCTTCGTGTTCGGCAACCTGCATCGCCCATTCCGCCAATTCGGTTTGCTTTTCTTCGGCCTGGAACTCGTTTTCCTCAAGCTGCACGCGGATTTGCTGCTGCTCCTGATGGATGCGCTGCATCTGCGCCTGCGCCGCCTGCTTGTCGCGTTCGATGCGTTGGTGCAGGTTTTGCTGATGGCGGATTTGTTCTTCCAAACGGGCAATCTGCTCGCGCAACACGCCGCGTTTGTTGCTCAATTCGTGCACCGCCTGCTGCTGCGACTGTTCGGCGGTCTGCAAGGCGTGTACTTCTTCGTTTAACGCCTGAACCTGCGCGGCGGTTTCGTCCTGCTGCGCCTGCAAAGACTGATGTTGCGCGGTCGCCTTATCGGCGGCGGCAAGCGATTGCTGCCATTGGGCGTAATCGAGCAAATCCTGTTGTTGGTTCAACTGCGCAGTCAGGGATTTGTAACGTTCGGCGGTTTCGGCTTGTTTCTCCAGCTTTTCCACCTGACGCGCCAACTCGTTCTGCAAATCGCCCAAACGCTGCAAATGCTCGCGCGTGTCTTTCAGACGACCCTCCGTCTCCTTGCGGCGTTCCTTATATTTGGACACGCCCGCCGCCTCCTCGATATAGGCGCGCAACTCCTCCGGCCGCGCTTCGATGATGCGCGAAATCATCCCCTGTTCGATAACGGCATAACCACGCGCGCCCACGCCCGTACCCAGAAACAAATCGGTAATGTCGCGGCGGCGCACGGTCTGATTGTTGATGAAATACGTCGATTCGCCCTGACGCGTCAACTGCCGCTTGATGCTCACCTCGGCATACTGCCCCCACGCCCCCTGCAAACTATGGTCGCTATTGTCAAACACCAGCTCCACCGAAGCCCTCGGCGCAGGACGGCGCGTCGCCGCACCGTTAAAAATCACGTCCTGCATACTCTCGCCGCGAAGCTGCTTCGCCGAAGCCTCGCCCAACACCCAGCGCACCGCGTCAATCACATTCGACTTACCGCAGCCGTTCGGCCCGATAACCGCAACAAGCTGCCCCGGAACATGAATCGTGGTCGGGTCGGTAAAAGATTTGAAGCCGGAGAGTTTGATGTGGGTCAGGCGCATGGGATAAGGACGGGGAGAAAAAATAAAGTGGGATTTTATACTAGTCTTCCCGCGAAAAACCAAATTCTTGAAAACAAATCCGACGGCTTGTTGTCCGCACCTGAAAATTAGCATGGACGGGCAGTCTGCAAACTGAACATAACCGATTTACAACCGCCCAATTCTTCAGATGCGCAAACAGGCATATAATATGCACCTTATCGCAAACAGATTAAAAGGAACGACGATGGACGGTCAAATGGAACTTTTTTGCTATCAGGAACTGCCGGTTTGGCAGGCAGACGAGATTCCCGACGCGCTGCGGGCGGGTCATGCGTTTAACGAAGGGGAATGGGCTTGCCTGAATGCATTGCAAGGTCGTCTGAAATTGACGGAAGCTGATAATGCTTCTACCGAGCTGACTGCCGAAGACGGCGATCAGATGATTGCGCCGCAGCAACAGTTTACGATCGAGCCTTTGACGGACGACGCGGAAATCAAGCTCTCGCTTTATTGCGCGGCAAAAGATTATTTCCATAAAAAATACGGCATGAGCGCGACCCATTCGGCGGTCGTGGCGGCGGAGGATGTGGTTCCCGCAGGCAAGGCTTTGGATATGGGCTGCGGTCAGGGGCGTAATGCGCTGTTTTTAGGTTTGAAAGGATTCGACGTCACCGCCGTGGACAACAATCCGCAGGCGGTGCAAAACGTCAACGAGTTGGCGCGTATGGAAGGCTTGGACGTGCGGGCGTTGGAATATGATTTGAATGCCGCCAACCTTCAAGATCATTTCGACTATATCGTGGCGACAGTTGTGTTTATGTTCCTGCATCCGCGCTTTGTGCCGCAAGTGATTGCCGATATGCAGGCGCACACCAACCCCGGCGGCTACAACCTAATTGTTTCGGCGATGGACACCGAAGACTTCCCCTGCCCTATGCCTTTCCCGTTTAAATTTAAAGAAGGCGAGCTGCGCGAATACTACCGCGACTGGGAAATTGCCGAATACAAAGAAGAACTCGGCGCCATGCACGCGAAAGATGCAGCGGGCAATCCGATACAGTTTAAGTTTGTGACTATGTTGGCGAAAAAGCCTGAAGCGTAAACGAACAGGGTCGTCTGAAAGGTTTTCAGACGACCTTTTGGTATCCGCTTTGTTACGGCGCTTTGAACTTTTCCTACCTGCCATCCGACCGGCAGCATCAAAGCCGGATTGTGTCGGCTAGAAGCGGTTTCCACTCAAACACGCATCACCGACAACTTCAAAAACATAAAGGTCGTCTGAAACCTTTCAGACGACCTTTTATAATCAAATAATCAGTTGCTCAACACATCCACGCCTTTGGGCGGGGTGAACTTAAATGCGCCGCGCGAGAGGTTGGGCTTGGTGTTCAAGCCGCCGAAGCTGATGGAGGTTTGGTTGCCAAAGCTGTCTTTCAACTGCATGGCGGCGAGGTTGTCGCCTTTGAAGCCGATGCGGATGTATTGGTAGCCGGCGTTGTTTTTCTTAGGCGTTGCCAAGACGTAGTCGATGCCGTTGGACGAGCCGTCTTCTTTGAGCGAGTAGCTGCTGTCAAGGGCGGTTTTGTTGGAAAGGATGGCGGCAGGGCTGTCGCCGATGGTTTGGTCTTGGGCGGACTTGGTCACTTGTGCCAAATCAACGTCGTAGAGCCAAATGGTTTGACCGTCGCCTACGATGGTTTGTTTGTAGGGCTTGGTGTATTCCCATTTGAAGAGGCCCGGACGCAGGATTTTGAAGGTGCCGTGTGCGGTTTGGGTTTTCTTTTTGCCTTGGACGGTTTGTGTGAAGCTGCCGCTGATACCGTCGGCGTCGTTGTTGAATTTCTTGAGTGCATCTACTGCGCCCGCCTGTGCGAAACCGATGGTTGCGGTCAGGGCGGAAGCAGCGAGAAGTTTGAACAGGTTGTGTTGTTTCATCATTATTTTTCCTTGTTGGAAGGGGTGTGGCGCCCAGTATCGATGTTACAAAATAACAATGCAAGCCGCTTATGGGCGGTTTACATTTTGCAAACAGTGTTTTCCGAGGGCTAATTTTTTGAAGCTGCGGGATTTTTTCCTGTGGAAAAGACAATCGGGTTTCACAATTCTTTAATGTATACCGACTGTGCAGACTGTGGTATTTAATGGTTTTTGACGCGGAACGCCAAATTGTAAAGATTATATTCCTTATATTGTTTTTTTTAAACGCTATAATGTTTGTTTTCCGAAAAACGGCGGACTTGGGATGAAACCTGATATTTATGCTTTGCTCGAACTTGCCCTGCTTTCAGACGACCCTGATGAAAAAGGACGGCTGACGGATGAGGCGTTTGCCGCCGTTCAAAATATGGAAGAGGCTAAGGCAGACGCCGCGCCGCTGGACTTCCGCCACGCGGGACGGCCGTCTAAGCCTGTTTTGGTCGCGCCGTCGCAGCTGACGCCGCGCAAGATGAACACGACCGAAGGCTATGCGGCGATGCTGCACGCGATTGCGCATATCGAGTTCAACGCCATCAATCTGGCTTTGGACGCGGCATACCGTTTCCGCATACTGCCGTTTCAGTTTGTGCGCGACTGGGTGCGGGTGGCGAAGGAAGAGGTGTACCACTTCCGCCTGATGCGCGAAAGGCTGCGCGCTTTCGGCTTCGATTACGGCGATTTCGAGGCGCACAACCATTTGTGGGACATGGCGTATAAAACCGCTTACGACCCGCTGTTACGCATGGCTTTGGTGCCGCGCGTATTGGAAGCGCGCGGGCTGGACGTTACGCCGGGGATACGTGCGAAGGTGGAACAGCGCGGCGATTCGGAAACCTGCGGCGTGTTGGACATCATTTACCGCGACGAAGTGGGTCATGTCGCCATCGGCAACCATTGGTATCAACACCTCTGCCGCGAACGCGGTTTGGAACCTGTCGCCCTGTTCCGCAGTCTGATTGCCCGTTACGATATGTTTATCTTCCGCGGCTATGTGAACATCGAAGCGCGCGAAAAAGCAGGCTTCAGCCGCTTTGAATTGGATATGCTGGAAGATTTCGAGCAGGGTTTGAAACAAGGCAAAAAGGTCGTCTGAAAACCCCGAATCCGTATTTTCAGACGACCTCTGTTGAGGAACGTTATGTCTCACCATCACGAACACCATCATCACGCACACGCCCACACGCATACCGCCAACAAAAAAGTATTGCGCGTGTCGTTCATCATCATCGCCGCCTTTATGCTGCTGGAGGCGTTCGGCGGCTGGCTGACCCACTCGCTCGCGCTGCTTTCCGACGCGGGGCATATGTTCAGCGACGCATTTTCCTTGGGCGTGGCGTTGTGGGCGTTCAAACTCGGCGAAAAAGAAACCACGCTGCAAAAGACCTTTGGCTACAAACGTTTCGAAATCCTCACCGCCATGTTCAACGGCTTGTCGCTGGTGGTCATCGCCGTGCTGATTTTCTACGAAGCCGTCAAACGCCTGCTTTATCCGCCCGAAATCGCCACGCTGGGCATGCTCGTGATCAGTGTCGTCGGGCTGCTGGTCAACATCGGCGTGGCGGTTTATATGCTGAAAAACAGCGACACCGAAGCCAACGTCAACATGCGCGGCGCGTATCTGCACGTTTTAAGCGACCTTATCGGCTCGGTCGGCGCGATTGCCGCCGCCGTACTCATGATGGCGTTCGGTTGGAAATGGGCGGATCCGCTCGCCAGCGTGTTCGTTGCCGCGTTGGTCGGACGCAGCGGCTGGAGCCTGCTCAAACAAACGCTGCACATCCTCATGGAAGGTGCGCCCGAAAACATTCACACCGACGACCTGCTCGCCGTCATCCGCAACACCGACGGTGTCAAATCCGTCCACGACTTACACGTCTGGACGATTACCAGCAATATCAACGTATTATCCTGCCACATCGTCGTAGACGGCAGCATGACCGTTGCCGAATCCGAACAAATCGCCTACCGCATCGAACACGAGCTGTCCCACAAAAACATCGGACACTGCACCATCCAAATCGAAAGCGAACACCACCCGCATCCCGACAGCGTCTTGTGTGCCAACGAAACCGACGGCGCACACCATCACCACCACTAAACCCAAAGGTCGTCTGAAACCCTTTTCAGACGACCCCATCGAAAAACCAAAGGAAAACACATGATACAAGCCGTATTGTTCGACCTCGACGGCACGCTCGCCGACACCGCCCTAGACCTCGGCGGCGCACTCAACACCCTGCTCGCCCGCCACGGACTGCCCGAAAAAAGCATGGACGAAATCCGCACCCAAGCCAGCCACGGCGCGGCAGGTCTGCTCAAACTCGGCGCAGGCATCACCCCCGACCATCCCGACTACGCCCAATGGCGCACCGAATACCTCGACGAATACGACAGCCGCTACGCCCAAGACACCGCGCTCTTTGACGGCGTGAACGAACTCATCGCCGAACTCGGCAAACGCGGCATCAAATGGGGCATCATCACCAACAAACCCATGCGCTTCACCGACAAACTCGTCCCCAAACTCGGCTTCGTCATCCCGCCCGCCGTCGTCGTCAGCGGCGACACCTGCGGCGAATCCAAACCCAGCGTCAAACCCATGCTGTATGCGTGCGAACAAATCCATGCCGACCCGCAACACACGGTTTACGTCGGCGATGCCGAACGCGACATCCAAGCAGGCCGAAACGCGGGCATGAAAACCGTCCTCGCCGACTGGGGCTACATCGCCCCCGAAGATCGTACCGAAACTTGGCAACCCGACTACCGCATCGCATCACCTTTAGATTTGCTGAAGATTCTGTAAAACGAATAAAGGTCTTTGGATTCGGATTTCAAGTGCAACACTAGTGTATCAGTGGTTTGAA
>JUNU01000068.1 GCA_001067655.1 Neisseria lactamica | reverse complement strand
CACCTACAAAGGCAGCTACACCTATATCTACACCGACCAAGACAGCTACGAACCGCTGGCGCAAGTTTTTGACAACGCCAAAGACGGCAAACAATACCTCAGCTATTTCCATACCGACCAAATCGGCATCCCGCGCGAGATGACCGACATTCACGGCAATCTCTTATGGTACGGCGAATACACTGCTTGGGGTCGTCTGAAAAAGGATGAGCGGGTTTACAAGAATGCGCATCAGCCGTTCAGACTGCAAAACCAATACTTCGATGAGGAGACGGGGCTACACTATAATTTTTTCCGTTACTATGAACCTGATGCGGGACGTTTCATCAATCAAGATCCAATTGGGTTGTTTGGCGGGGATAATCTTTATGTATTTGCTCCGAATTCTCAAAAATGGTTTGATCCTTTAGGTTTAGCCAAAAAGAAAAACCCGTCAAAATTTGCTCTGAAAGATGGGGAAGGAGCATCTGCTGCAGATATCGCTGCAAGCAAAGTTAATGGAGGTAGTCGTTCTGGCCAGTCTACTTGTAGAAAAAAGTTATTAGATAAAAGCAAGGGTGTTTATACATGTTGGAGATGTGGTCAGACATCAACAAACCCTGATGATATGCATTTAGGTCATAAAATGTTCCTACTTCAAAAGGAGGGAATTTAGATGATGTAAATATAGCTCTTGAAGGCGCATCTTGTAATTTAAGTGCTGGTAGTAGTGGATATGTTAAAGAAGGTATGTCATGTATTGAAAGAGGTACCATATGGAAGATAATTTTGAATTAATTTATGTTTATGCAGGTCATGGTAAGAATGGAGCTGTCTTTGAAGAAATACCTGCTCAATTTATTAAAGTAAACCAATACAAAATACTTAAATCGCCTGGTTTGGCACAAAATCTTGCGAAAGGAGATGTAATTGAAATTAATGGTAAGGCTGAACATCCAATTGTTATTTCAAGAGGGGGGAATTTTTGTATTCAGATGTATTTTCCAAGAAAAATTGATCTTAATAAATTAAGCCTAGATATTAAATTAAAACTCAATGGGACGCTGGATGGTGCTAATGAAGATGTCTATTCTTTCAGTATTCCATCAAGTAATGGAATGGATAAAATTAATCATTATTTCAATAAACTCAAAGAAGAAACTCAAGCGGAGTGGTATTATGCCAATATATATAAAAATATAGATAACCCGTCTGATGAGACTTTATTAAATTGGTGGAATGAATAGCAAGCTGTGGTTCGCATGAAATCTTCAATCCTGAAGTAGGGTATGTGGTACAACCACGCACGCGGTGGGTAGTTTTATTATTACATTCACTCCCCAAAATTCATTACCGCAGTTTCTTTTGTTCCGCCCCAATCCAATGGCAGCCGTCCATCCCGTACATAACGGTGAAACGATGAAAACGCCCAATCGCGGACATTGCCGCACAATCCATGTTTAACGGGATTGAAATGGATATAGTCTGTGCAACGCTGCAAATCGATTTCGTCGCGCACGGTGTGTTCGTAAAAACGCCGTTGCCAAATACCGCGTTCGTGCCGCCGCTGTTTACTGGCAGACAGGTTTTCGGCATGAGGGAAATGTGCGGAGAATTTGGTTTTAATCAGCCGCCAGCGCAGGGAATAATCCGCATCATCGGGCAGCAGCGTCCAAATGGCGTGAATATGGTTCGGCAGTACGCATACGGCGACGGTTTCAAAGGGATATTGTTTTTGCACATCCATATAAGCCGCACGCGAAGCCGATATGTTCGACAAGCAGGCGCGATTTTGGGTCGGCGAGTTTGACGGTGAAAAAGAATGTGCCGCCGGCAATGAAGTTTCTGCGATAACGCGCTATAGGATTTTGTTTGTGGTTTGAGTATTGGAGAAGGAACGGTTTGTTGTTTAAGGTTTTAACTTTGTTGAAGCTGATGTTTTCAGACGACATTGGAGGCCGTCTGAAAGCGCTAGCTTCAACGAAGTTAAAAGTTGAAACGGCAAACCGTCAATCAAGCAACTGCGTGCGTACCGCACACACCCTACACGTTGATTTTGAAGTTCCGTGTAATTCACAGGTAGGGTGTGTGGCGTAGCCACGCACGCGGTCGGTTGGGTATACAGGCTACGGCTTGCTCAACATTTCGTCAACTAAATGCTTGCATTTGGTACTGTTTTTGAAAAAAGTTGCTAAAAAATTATCAGGATAATTTTCTTCAATAAAATCATTAATATCTGAAATCAATTTTGTAGCTTCAGCTTCTAGAGTCATTTCATCAATGTTAAAATTATTTGAAGATAATTGGTTGTGAATATTCATTTTTTTAGCTAGAAGATGTGCAATCATCCTGTTTCCATGAACAAGAATGCCGTAAAGTTTGCCAGTTTTCTTTTTTATATTATTTGTTTTGTTAGTTAATATTTTATTAACTGCCCTATTGAATAGAACGGAATTATAAACATAGTATCCGCTGATATTTGGATTAAATATTTCCTTGTAAATTCCTCTTTCTAGATTTTCAAAAAATTTACCTATAGCACTTTTAACCTGAACAGCTAAAACAACATTTTTATTTATTGATGCCAAGCTAACCGTTGCTTCTTGTAAATTAAATGATTTATCAGTTGATTTAAATGTTTCTGAGCGCATAATACTATATTCAACATCTTCAAGAATAAGTTCATTTTTAATACGTAATTGCTCAGGATCTTGAGATGCAAAATCCATACCATCAATGCGATTTTGTCTATTATTAGCCCGTGTAATTAATTTGGCAAAATCTAGGTTATCTGAAATTTCAATAATTCTAATATTGATAGATGCACAGCTTAAATCGTTTTGAGGGTTTAACTCTTTAAATCTGCCAATGCTACTAATAGTTTGTGCTCCATTAATTACTGAAAAATTTTCTAATTTGAATGTACCAATGTCTCTAGAGTTTCCTCCAACTGCCGTTTTTGAAATTTTATCCGCAATAACCGTTATTCCATTATTTAAATACCAAAATAGATCAGGATTATCTTTCAGAGTATTTTCAATCTCCTCATTTACATCAGTTCTACCTAATACCTTCCGAATATTTTTTTCAAAAATTTTATCTTTAAATTTAATCCACCAATCTGAAATTTCATTTGCAGAAATACTTCCATAGTATGCTTTACATGAGAATATCTCTTGATTATCGGTAGCAAGATCAGTTGAAATAACCCCCCAGTTTGATAATCCCATTTCTATATTTAATTGTTCTTGATTTTCCTGTCTTATCGATGTATGGATTTCACTTTGATTCATTCGTGAAAAGTTAATTAATATTTCTGCATCAGCATCGCCATTATTATTCATTTCTATAATGAAATCTTCAATTGGTCTTAAATTTTCATTAACCAGACTTGAGCTTTCATAAGTATCAATTAAAATTATTTCAAATTTTGTATCATAAGCATCAAAAGCAGAACTAATTGTTGAGCTTCGTTGTTTAATTTTGTCATTAAATTTATCAAAATTTAAGTCAAATAAATCTTTTATTCCCTGGTTAAATTTTAATAAATCACCTCTTGATGGTTCTCCTTTGCCATTTTTGCTCCATTTAGACTGAACTATAAATAGTTTTTTTAATTTTTCAGAGTAGTAAATACCATCAATACCATTATCATCTGCAGCATCCACTACAGATAGAGCTGCTTCTTCAATAGAGCATTGTGAAAAATAATATATGGCGTATGCAGCTAAACATCTTGATAAGATTTTTACTTCTCGTTCTTTATCTGTTGGAGAGATATCGTCTAATTGAAGTTTATCTTCAAATAGTGCTTTCATCTTGTTGGCAATCTGATTAATATGTAAGGTACTTATTAATTAACCCTTTCTATGCAAAAAACTATAAGTTACAAAACTACCTTCAAATACTTCCCAGTATAACTCCCCTTAACCTTCGCCACTTCCTCAGGACTGCCACAAGCAATAATCCTCCCCCCGACATCGCCCCCTTCCGGTCCTAAGTCCACAATCCAATCAGCGGTTTTAATCACATCCAAATTATGCTCGATAACCACAATCGAATTGCCTTTGCCTTTCAGACGACCTATGACTTCCAGCAGCAGGGCGATGTCGGCGAAGTGCAGGCCGGTGGTGGGTTCGTCGAGGATGTAGAGCGTTCTGCCGGTGTCGCGTTTGGAGAGTTCCAAGGCGAGTTTGACGCGTTGGGCTTCGCCGCCGGAGAGGGTGGTGGCGGACTGGCCGAGGCGGATGTAGCCTAGGCCTACGTCGATGAGGGTTTGCAGTTTGCGCGATACGGTGGGGACGGCGTCGAAAAATTCGCGGGCTTCTTCGACGGTCATGTCGAGGACTTGGCTGATGTTTTTGCCTTTGTATTGGATTTCGAGCGTTTCGCGGTTGTAGCGTTTGCCGTGGCAGACTTCGCAGGGGACGTACACGTCGGGCAGGAAGTGCATTTCGACTTTAATCACGCCGTCGCCTTGGCAGGCTTCGCAGCGGCCGCCTTTGACGTTGAAGGAGAATCTGCCGACGTTGTAGCCGCGTTCGCGCGAGAGGGGTACGCCGGCGAAGAGTTCGCGGATGGGGGTGAACAGGCCGGTGTAGGTGGCGGGGTTGGAGCGCGGGGTGCGGCCGATGGGGGATTGGTCGACGTTGATGACTTTGTCGAGGTGTTCGAGGCCGTGGATGTCGTCGTATGGGGCGGGTTCTTCTTGAGCTCGGTTGAGTTCGCGGGCGGTGATTTTGGCGAGGGTGTCGTTAATCAGGGTGGATTTGCCGCTGCCGGATACGCCGGTGATGCAGGTAATCAAACCGAGCGGCAATTCGAGGGTAACGTTTTTAAGGTTGTTGCCGCGCGCGCCTTTGAGGACGAGCATTCGCTCGGGATTGACGGGCGTGCGTTCAGACGGCACAGCAATGGATTTTTTGCCGCTGAGGTATTGTCCGGTAATGGATTTTTCGCATTTGGCGACGTTTTCGGGCGTGTCGGCAATCAATACGTTGCCGCCGTGTTCACCCGCGCCGGGGCCCATATCGACGACGAAATCGGCTTCGCGGATGGCGTCTTCGTCGTGTTCGACCACAATCACGCTGTTGCCCAAATCGCGCAGGCGTTTGAGGGTGGCGAGCAGGCGGTCGTTGTCGCGCTGGTGCAGGCCGATGGAGGGTTCGTCCAAAACGTACATCACGCCGGTCAGACCGCTGCCGATTTGACTGGCGAGGCGGATGCGCTGGGCTTCACCGCCGGAGAGGGTTTCGGCGGAACGGCTCAAGTTCAGGTAATCCAGCCCGACGTTAATCAGGAAGCCGAGCCGCTCAGTGATTTCTTTGAGGATTTTTTCGGCGATTTGTTTTTTGTTGCCGTCCAAATCCAGCGTTTCAAAAAATTGGTGGGTTTTGGTCAGCGGCCAGGCGGAGACTTCGTGCAAGGGTTCGCCGCTGACGTAAACGTAGCGGGCTTCTTTGCGCAAACGTGCGCCGCCGCAGCTCGGGCAGGCACGGTGGTTTTGGTATTCGCGCAATTTTTCGCGCACGGTTTCGCTGTCGGTTTCGCGGTAGCGGCGTTCGAGATTGGGGATGATGCCTTCGAAGGCGTGGCTGCGGTTGAAGGTGGTGCCGCGTTCAGACAGGTATGTGAAATCAATGACTTCTTTGCCTGAGCCGTGCAGCACGACTTTTTTGACTTTTTCAGGTAGCGTTTCCCAAGCAGCCTGCACGTCGAAACCGTAATGCCTCGCCAGCGATTGAATCATTTGGAAATAGAATTGGTTGCGCTTGTCCCAGCCGTCAATCGCGCCCGTTGCCAACGACAATTCGGGATGGGCGACCACTTTTTCGGGGTCGAAGAAATTGGTGTTGCCTAAGCCGTCGCAGGTCGGGCAGGACCCCATCGGGTTGTTGAACGAAAAGAGGCGCGGCTCTAATTCGGGCAGGCTGTACGAACACACGGGGCAGGCGAAACGCGCGGAAAACCAATGTTCTTCGCCGCTGTCCATTTCCATCGCCAGCGCGCGCTCGTTGCCGTGGCGCAGCGCGGTTTCAAAACTTTCCGCCAGCCGCTGCTTGATGTCCGCCTTCACTTTCACGCGGTCGATGACCACGTCGATATTGTGTTTGATGTTTTTTTCCAGCTTCGGCACTTCGTCAAGCTGATAGACTTCGCCGTCCACGCGCACCCGCGCAAAACCCTGCGCCTGCAAGTCGGCAAAGAAATCGACAAACTCGCCCTTACGCTCGCGCACCGCCGGCGCCAGAATCATCACGCGCGTGTCTTCCGGCAGTTTTAAGACGGCATCGACCATCTGCGACACGGTTTGGCTCGACAACGGCAGATTGTGTTCGGGGCAATAGGGCGTGCCGACGCGGGCGTACAAAAGGCGCAGGTAATCGTGGATTTCCGTAACCGTGCCGACGGTGGAACGCGGGTTGTGGCTGGTGGATTTTTGCTCAATGGAAATCGCGGGCGATAAGCCTTCAATCAAATCGACATCGGGTTTGTCCATCATCTGCAAAAACTGCCGCGCATACGCCGAAAGACTTTCGACATAACGCCGCTGCCCTTCGGCATACAACGTGTCAAACGCCAGCGACGACTTGCCGCTGCCCGACAGCCCCGTTACCACCACCAGCTTGTGGCGCGGAATGTCCAAATCGACGTTTTTCAAATTATGCGTGCGCGCACCGCGGATGCGGATGGTGTCGTTGTCGCGGGCTTCTGAGTGGGGAGTTTTGCTGTCGTTTTGATGATGGTGGTTGCACATAGTCGGACTACCTTAAGCGGCTAAAATAAAACGGCTATTGTAACACTTTTCGCTTCGGTTTCAGATTGTGGGAGGTCGTCTGAAAAGCCGGGAAGAGGATTTTCAGACGACCTTTGGTCATTGGGAGGAAATGGATTGTTAATGGCTTTTGTTATTACGGAGTTTGCTTATCGTTTTTGGTTTTGGCTATCAGGATAAGGTCGTACTGTAAGAAAAGGATGTAAATTTCAAAAAAGTATAGTGGATTAACTTTAAACCAGTACGGCGTTGCCTCGCCTTAGCTCA
>JUNU01000067.1 GCA_001067655.1 Neisseria lactamica | reverse complement strand
GGTGGCGGTGATTTCGACGCGGTAGGCGGTGTTGGCGGCTTCGGAGGCGGTGAAAGAACGAACGGAGAGAGACGGGGAGAAACGGGCGAAGGTGAGGTGGTAGGATTGGCGGGCAGTCATGATAACACTAGGATGAATTTATGATGAACGCCTGGAATATACCATAACCATAATGACAAATATATTTGTTAAGATGAATGGCATAAATTCCACCTAAACGGCAAGAAAAATACCATGCCGTTAAATTCCCTCCATGTATACACGTATACATGTATACAGTTATAATTCAAGGCTGTACTGTATCTTAGACCCATCCCATGAAAAAAATCCTCGTTACCGGCGGCGCGGGCTTTATCGGCTCGGCAGTTGTCCGTCACATCATCCAAAATACCCAAGATTCCGTCATCAATCTCGACAAATTAACTTACGCGGGCAATCTCGAATCGCTGACTGACGTAGCCGACAGCCCACGTTACGCTTTTGAGCAAGTGGACATTTGCGATCGTGCCGAACTTGACCGCGTGTTTGCGCAACACCAGCCTGATGCTGTGATGCACTTGGCAGCGGAAAGTCATGTCGACCGTTCTATCGATTCCGCAGGCGAGTTTATCCAAACCAACATCGTCGGCACGTTCAACCTGCTTGAAGCCGCTCGCGCCTATTGGCAGCAGATGTCGTCTGAAAAACAGGCGGCGTTCCGTTTCCACCATATTTCCACCGATGAAGTCTATGGCGATTTGCACGATACGGACGATTTGTTTACCGAAACCACGCCATACGCGCCGTCCAGCCCCTACTCTGCCTCTAAAGCGTCCAGCGACCACCTCGTGCGTGCGTGGCTGCGAACTTATGGTCTGCCGACCATTGTAACCAACTGCTCGAACAACTACGGTCCGTATCACTTCCCTGAAAAACTCATTCCGTTGATGATTCTGAACGCGCTCGACGGCAAACCCCTGCCCGTGTACGGCGACGGAATGCAAATCCGCGACTGGCTGTTTGTCGAAGACCACGCCCGCGCGCTGTATCAGGTTGTTACCGAAGGCGTCGTCGGCGAAACCTACAATATCGGCGGACACAATGAAAAGGCCAATATCGAGGTGGTTAAAACCATCTGTGCTCTGCTGGAAGAACTCGTTCCCGAAAAACCAGCCGGCGTGGCGCGTTACGAAGATTTGATTACCTTCGTGCAAGACCGCCCCGGCCATGACGTGCGCTACGCCATCGACGCCGCCAAAATCGGTAGGGAACTGGGCTGGAAACCGCAGGAAACGTTCGAATCCGGCATCCGCAAAACGGTGCAATGGTATTTGGACAATAAAACCTGGTGGCAAAATGTATTGAACGGCAGCTACCGTTTGGAACGCTTAGGAACAGGAAAATAAGTTTTCAGACGACCTTCTAAGTCAGGGAGGTCGTCTGAAAATCAAAATACATCACTTCAGGAGAAACTTATGAAAGGCATCATCCTTGCCGGCGGCAGCGGCACACGCCTCTACCCCATCACGCGCGGCGTATCCAAACAGCTTCTGCCCGTGTACGACAAACCCATGATCTACTACCCCCTGTCCGTATTGATGCTGGCAGGAATACGCGAAATCTTGGTTATTACCACCCCCGAAGACAACCCGTCTTTCAGACGACTGCTCGGCGACGGCAGCGATTTCGGCATCTCCATCAGCTACGCCGAGCAGCCCAGCCCCGACGGCTTGGCGCAAGCATTCATCATCGGCGAAGAATTTATCGGCAACGACAACGTCTGCTTGGTCTTGGGCGACAATATTTTCTACGGCCAGTCGTTTACCCAAACTCTTAAACAGGCTGCTTCTAAAAAACACGGTGCCACCGTGTTCGGCTACCAAGTCAAAGACCCCGAACGTTTCGGCGTCGTTGAATTTGATGAAAACTTCAATGCCTTATCCATCGAAGAAAAACCGAAGCAGCCCAAATCCGACTGGGCGGTAACGGGCTTATATTTCTACGACAACCGCGTCATCGAGTTTGCCAAACAAGTTAAACCCTCCGCACGCGGCGAACTCGAAATCAGCACGCTCAACCAAATGTATCTTAACGACGGTTCATTGTCCGTCCAGCTTTTGGGACGCGGGTTTGCCTGGCTGGACACCGGTACGCACGAAAGCCTGCACGAAGCCGCCTCATTCGTCCAAACCGTGCAAAACATCCAAGACCTACAAGTCGCCTGCCTCGAAGAAATCGCCTGGCGCAACGGCTGGCTTTCAGACGAGCGCTTGGAAGAACTCGCCCGCCCGATGGCAAAAAACCAATACGGTCAATATCTGTTACGCTTGCTGGCGGGTATAAACCGGTAAGGTCAAACAGATTGTATAGTGGATTAACTTTAAATCAGGACAAGGCGACGAAGCCGCAGACAGTAC
>JUNU01000001.1 GCA_001067655.1 Neisseria lactamica | reverse complement strand
CTTGGTGCTTCAGCACCTTAGAGAATCGTTCTCTTTGAGCTAAGGCGAGACAACACCGTACTGGTTTAAAGTTAATCTACTATACACAAAACCATCGCCGCAAATGACGGTAAGCCTTCAACCCTATTTGCAACACAACATTTTCAGACGACCCCTCAGCTTAAAAGGTCGTCTGAAAAATCATTCAGCCCTACCGTTTCAAAGCCAGCGTCAACACACCCGCCGTAACCAGCCCCAAACCTACCCATTCCTGCGTGCTGGGACGTTCGTCCAGAAAGACCACCGCCATCAGCGCGACCAAAACCAGGCTGAATTTATCGACTGGGGCGACTTGCGAGGCGTTGCCCAGTTGCAGGGCTTTGAAGTAGGCGAGCCAGGATGCGCCGGTGGCGAGTCCGGAGAGAACCAGGAAGGTCCAGTTTCTTCCGGTGAACCCGTTCACACCCTGCCATTTGCCGGTATAGGTCAGGAACAAGACCAGCGCGGCGAGGATGACCAGCGTGCGGATGAAGGTGGCGAAATCCGAATCGATGCCCTGCAAACCCATTTTGGCAAAAATCGCCGTCAGCGAGGCGAAGCCTGCGGATGCCAATGCCCAGAAAAGCCATGCATTGCTGCCCATGTTTGTCCGTTTCTCTTGTGGATTGTCAACAATATGAACCGTATTTTTGTTGAATTATCGAATTTTTCACTGCGATTCATTCTCAGATAACGCTATAATATGCCTAAAATTCTTTTGAATCCATCAGCGTTTGTCTTTCCGATGGGCTTTCAGACGACCCTCCTCTTTTTCTTCTCCATTCAGTAAAGGAAAATCATGAGCTTCAAAACCGATGCCGAAATCGCCCAATCTTCCACCATGCGTCCGATTGGCGAAATTGCCGCCAAGCTGGGTTTGAACGTTGACAATATCGAACCCTACGGTCATTACAAAGCCAAAATCAACCCTGCCGAAGCGTTCAAACTGCCGCAAAAACAAGGCCGTCTGATTTTGGTTACCGCCATCAACCCGACTCCGGCGGGCGAAGGCAAAACCACCGTGACCATCGGTTTGGCGGACGCATTGCGCCACATCGGCAAAGATGCCGTTATCGCCCTGCGCGAACCTTCTTTGGGGCCTGTGTTCGGCGTTAAAGGCGGCGCGGCGGGCGGCGGCTATGCCCAAGTTTTGCCGATGGAAGACATCAATCTGCACTTTACCGGCGACTTCCACGCCATCGGCGCGGCGAACAACCTCTTGGCCGCCATGCTCGACAACCATATCTACCAAGGCAACGAGTTGAACATCGACCCCAAACGCGTCCTGTGGCGGCGCGTGGTCGATATGAACGACCGCCAGTTGCGCAACATCATCGACGGCATGGGCAAACCCGTTGACGGCGTGATTCGTCCCGACGGCTTCGACATCACCGTCGCCTCCGAAGTCATGGCGGTATTCTGCCTTGCCAAAGACATCAGCGATTTGAAAGAGCGTTTGGGCAACATCCTCGTCGCCTACGCCAAAGACGGCAGCCCCGTTTACGCCACAGATTTGAAAGCCCACGGCGCGATGGCAGCATTGCTCAAAGACGCCATCAAGCCTAACTTGGTGCAAACCATCGAAGGCACGCCCGCCTTCGTACACGGCGGCCCCTTCGCCAACATCGCCCACGGCTGCAACTCCGTTACCGCCACACGTCTGGCGAAACACCTTGCCGATTACGCCGTAACCGAAGCAGGCTTCGGCGCGGATTTAGGTGCGGAAAAATTCTGCGACATCAAATGCCGCCTTGCCGGCTTGAAACCCGACGCGGCCGTCGTCGTCGCCACCGTCCGCGCCTTGAAATACAACGGCGGCGTAGAACGCGCCAACCTCGGTGAAGAAAACCTCGAAGCCTTGGCAAAAGGCCTGCCCAACCTGCTGAAACACATTTCCAACCTGAAAAACGTATTCGGCCTGCCCGTCGTCGTCGCCATCAACCGCTTCGTGTCCGACTCCGATGCCGAGTTGGCAATGATTGAAAAAGCCTGCGCCGAACACGGCGTCGAAGTTTCCCTGACCGAAGTGTGGGGCAAAGGCGGCGCGGGCGGCGCGGATTTGGCACACAAAGTCGTCAACGCCATCGACAACCAACCCAACGAATTCCGTTTCTCTTACGATGTCGAATTGAGCATCAAAGACAAAATCCGCGCCATCGCCCAAAAAGTGTATGGCGCTGAAGACGTCGATTTCAGCGCGGAAGCGTCTGCCGAAATCGCTTCACTGGAAAAACTGGGCTTGGACAAAATGCCGGTCTGCATGGCGAAAACCCAATATTCTTTGAGCGATAATGCCAAACTCTTGGGCTGCCCCGAAGGCTTCCGTATTACCGTGCGCGGCATTACCGTTTCTTCCGGTGCGGGCTTCATTGTTGCGTTGTGCGGCAATATGATGAAAATGCCGGGCCTGCCGAAAGTTCCGGCTGCCGAGAAAATCGATGTGGACGCAGAAGGCGTGATTCACGGCTTGTTCTGATTTGAATTGAAAGTGAAATAAAACGGCAAAGGTCGTCTGAAAATGGTTTTCAGACGACCTCATATTATTTGAAACGATTTAAACTCAACCGCGACAACCCGTAGCGTGGGCTTCGCCCGCGAATTCTTCCCTGATGAATAGTCGTCTGAAACGATAGAGCAAACCCGCCGCATTCGTTTTCAGACGACCTTATACTATTTGAAACGGTTTAAACTCAACCGCGACATCCGTAGCGTGGGCTTTGCCCACGAATCTGCCCGATGAAATAGTCGTCTGAAAAACCGAATGAAACCTGCCGCATTGGTTTTCAGACGACCTTTGATTCACACCGTCGCTTTGTCTTATCCTGATTTGAAGTTAATCCACTATAATACTGCCCATTGTTTTTAAACCAACGAAAGGTCGTCTGAAATGACCCAAAACGCAAGCAACCTCTGCTGGCTCGATATGGAAATGACCGGGCTTGACCCCGAGCGCGAACGCATCATCGAAGTCGCCATGATTATCACCGACTCCAATTTGAACGTCTTGGCGCAGTCCGAAGTTTATGTCGTCCACCAAAGCGACGAACTACTCGACAGCATGGACGCATGGAATACCGCCACCCACGGCCGCACGGGGTTGACGCAGCGCGTGCGCGAATCGCGGCTGACCGAAGCCGAAGTGGAACAAAAACTGCTCGACTTTATCGCGCAATGGATTCCCGAAAAAGCCACGCCGATGTGCGGCAATTCCATCCATCAAGACCGCCGCTTCATGGTCAAATACATGCCGCGCCTCGAAGCGTATTTCCACTACCGCAATCTGGACGTATCTACACTGAAAGAACTCGCCAAACGTTGGAATCCGCCCGTTGCCAAAGGCGTAGTGAAACGCGGTTCGCATCAGGCTTTGGACGATATTCTCGAAAGCATCGAGGAAATGCGTTACTACCGCGAAAACTTCTTGAAACTGCCTGAGGCCGTCTGAAAACTTGGGAATCCCAATTTTCAGACGACCTCCCACCATCATGTCCTATCCATACCGCCAATCCCTGCCCGATACGCCGCTGGACATCGTCGGCGACGTTCACGGCGAATTTGCCGCCTTTCAATCGCTGCTGCACCGGCTCGGCTACCGCGACGACGGCTTCCATCCGCGCGGGCGGCGGCTGGTGTTTGTCGGCGATTTGTGCGACCGCGGCCCCGACAGCCCCGCGATGCTGGCGTGGTTCAAACAGGCTTACGACCGCGGATGGGCATGGATGGTTTTGGGCAACCACGAATTGAACATTCTTGCCGACGACCCGAAAGACGGCTCCGGCTGGTTTTTCGATGTCCGCGCCGAAAAAGACGCCCATTACGCGCCGTGGCATTGCGTTGAAGAGAAAGAAAAAACCGAATTGCGCGCATGGCTGGCCGAGCAGCCCCTGCTGCTGGAGCGCGAAGACCTGCGCATCGTCCACGCCGCCTGGCTGCCGCCGCAAATCGAACGCCTCGAAGAAGCAAAGGGCGAAAGCCTGACCGCGCAATACCGCCGCTTCGATGCCGAGTTGAAACACCGCCTTCAGACGGTCTCTTGGTATCCCGACTACCTCTACGAACAGGCGCATTACGCCCCGCAGGCGGAAAATCCCGACCATGCACCGCCGCCCATGCCCGCCACGGCGCGATACGAACTCGAACGCAGCCGCCTGCATCCGATACGCGCCCTCACCAGCGGCGTGGAGCGTTTGGCGGACAAGCCGTTTTACGCCGGAGGACGCTGGCGCGGTACCACCCGTTGCGCGTGGTGGGACGACTACCGCGACGATACGCCCGTCGTCATCGGCCATTATTGGCGCAGTTGGCAGCCGTCTCCCGCCGCCGTTGCCGCCGAACGGCTGTTGCTGCCGCCGCAGCCGGATGTCTGGCACGGAGCGCGGCGCAACGTGTTCTGCGTCGATTTCTCGATTGGCGCAAGCTGGCGGGCAAGGAAATTCCCGCAGAAATACCGTCCCGAACAGTTCAAGCTGGCGGCGTTGCGCTGGCCGGAGAAGGTGTTGGTGTTTGATAACGGCGAATGCGCGGCGACGCGTTAGCCTGAAAACAAACCGGCATACTCGCCCAAACGCCTTAAAGCAAAGTTATCCATAAGCTTGAACGCCGATAAATCCCTCCCCTAACGCAGGCATTCTTCTGATTCAATCACGCCAAATAAAAAAAGCCGACCGAACCCGTTTAAGGTTCGGTCGGCTTTATATCGTTTTAAAAATTAACGATGTCTGTGGACTTGGCTGCCGATGACGCCGCCTAATGCAGCGCCGCCCAAAGTAGAGCCGGTATCGCCGCCAATCAAGTTACCTGCCACACCGCCTACTACTGCACCAGCAGCGGTATTGCGTTGTGTTTGGGTCATACCTGCACATGCACTCAGAGAAGTAGCAATGGCGATCAAGGTCAAAGTTTTAGTCAAGAAAGACTTGCTCATGGTGTGTTCTCCGTTGTGGGTTAACTCAGTGACGAAAGTATGTCACACCAAGTCATTAATATTTATTCCAATAAGTAAAGTCATTTTAAACTAAGATAATTTAACAGGCGGACAGTTAGAAAAAACCATAATCCGATAAATCAGACAAATTAAACAAAAGGTCGTCTGAAACTGTCTGTTTTTGTTCACACATAGTCTTTTCAGACGACCTCTTTTTTGCCGTTCAAACCGGCTTAAGGCGCAACCCGCTTACGGTTTGCCGCAGCCAAAAGCGCAAGCATTTCTTCGGTAGTGTCCCAGCCGATACAGGCATCGGTAATGCTTTGCCCGTAAACTTCGGGCTTGTCCTGTCTGCCTTCGACCAGATGGCTTTCCACCATCACGCCCATAATATTGTCTTCGCCGTTTTCCAATTGCGCAGCAACATCTTGGGCAACTTCCATTTGCCGTCTGTAATCTTTACGGCTGTTCGCGTGGCTGAAATCGACCATCAGCTTGGGCGACAAGCCGGCTTTTATTAATTGCTCCGCCGCCGATTTGACATGTTCGGTGCTGTAATTCGGCTCTTTGCCGCCGCGCAGGATAACGTGGCAGTCGGGATTGCCGCTGGTATGTACAATGGCGGAATGCCCTGCTTTGGTTACAGACAGGAAGTGATGCGGATGACTTGCCGCACCAATCGCATCGATGGCGATTTTCAGATTGCCGTCCGTACCGTTTTTGAAACCGACCGGACAAGACAGGCCGCTGGCGAGTTCGCGGTGTACCTGACTTTCCGTCGTCCGCGCACCGATCGCGCCCCAAGAAATCAAGTCCGCGTAATATTGCGGCGTAATCATGTCGAGGAACTCCGTCGAAGCGGGCATGCCCATATTGTTCAGCGTCAGCAGCAAGCTGCGCGCCTGACGCAGACCGTAGTTGATGTCGAACGTACCGTCCAAGTGCGGGTCGTTAATCAGACCTTTCCAGCCCACCGTCGTGCGCGGTTTTTCAAAATACACGCGCATCACAATCAGCAATTCTTTTTCATATTTCTTGCGCAACACCAGCAAACGTTCGGCGTATTCCAAGGCGGCTTTGGGGTCGTGGATGGAACACGGACCGATAATCACCAGCAGGCGGTTGTCCTTGCCGTGAACCAAATCAGCAATTTCATGACGTGTGCGGTGTACCAGTCCCGCCGCTTCCTCGGAAATCGGCAGCTCGTACAAATGGGCAATCGGTGGCAGCAGCTCTTTGACTTCTCTAATCTTAATATCGTCGGTAGGGTATTGTTGGGTCATTGTTATTGCTTTCAAATTCAGATAAATCGAGGCATAGATTACCTTCTTTACTTGTTTTAAACAAGCCTTTCGCCCACCATACGGCAATTTTATTTCAAAAATTTAATTTTTTACTGTTTTTATATATTTAAATTTCTAATATTTCAGATTTTTCGCAATAAAATTTTGAACAAATCAATAATCAATACCTCCGTTGTCAACAATTTCCATCCCGCTATCCATATAGTCAATCCCGCCTTCAAACAACATACTTTTGACGAATACTTCAAGACCATTCCGCCCAAAACTTGACCACGAACAAGCCCCGCTTTGTTTTTACGCAATCCGACACATCATTCACATCTAAATGTAGTAAAATAACAAAATATCAAAGCCATATCGCGCAGCTTGTGTTACCTATCCTTCGCAAACACCATCCTGCCGCATCATTTAAATAACAATATCCTCATCACACGCCCCGCACATCCTTCCCGCTTTTACTGAAAAGCCGTCCGACCTTTCAGACGACCTTTCCTACCCACCACAAAAACAAGGAGCGTTACAATGAAAGCAGCACGTTTTTACGATAAAGGCGACATCCGCATCGAAGACATCCCCGAACCGACCGTCGCCCCCGGCACCGTCGGCATCAACGTCGCCTGGTGCGGCATCTGCGGTACCGACCTGCACGAATTTATGGAAGGCCCGATTTTCATTCCCCCCTGCGGTCATCCGCATCCGATTTCCGGCGAGTCCGCACCCGTAACGATGGGACACGAGTTCTCCGGCGTGGTTTATGCCGTCGGCGAAGGCGTGGACGACCTCAAAGTCGGACAACACGTCGTGGTCGAACCCTACATCATCCGCGATGACGTACCGACCGGCGAAGGCAGCAACTACCACCTCTCCAAAGACATGAACTTCATCGGCTTGGGCGGCTGCGGTGGCGGCCTTGCCGAAAAAATCGCTGTCAAACGCCGCTGGGTGCATCCGATTTCCGACAAAATCCCTTTGGACCAAGCCGCTTTGATTGAGCCCCTGTCCGTCGGCCATCACGCCTACGTCCGCAGCGGCGCGAAAGCAGGCGACGTCGCATTGGTCGGCGGTGCAGGCCCGATCGGCTTGCTGCTTGCCGCCGTGTTAAAAGCCAAAGGCATCAAAGTCATCATCACCGAATTGAGTAAAGCGCGTAAAGACAAAGCCCGCGAATCCAGCGTTGCCGACTACATCCTCGACCCGTCCGAAGTCGATGTCGTCGAAGAAGTGAAAAAACTGACCAACGGCGAAGGCGTGGACGTCGCATTCGAATGCACCAGCGTCAACAAAGTGCTGGACACCATGGTCGAAGCCTGCCGCCCGACCGCGAAAGTCGTCATCGTATCCATTTGGAGCCACCCCGCCACCATCAACGTCCACAGCGTCGTGATGAAAGAGCTGGACGTGCGCGGCACCATCGCCTACTGCAACGACCACGCCGAAACCATCAAGCTGGTGGAAGAAGGCAAAATCAACCTCGAACCTTTCATCACCCAGCGCATCAAGCTGGACGAGCTGGTTTCCGAAGGCTTCGAGCGCCTGATTCACAACAACGAATCCGCCGTCAAAATCATCGTCAATCCCAATCTGTAAACGACTGACAGATTGATAGCAACACAAAGGTCATCTGAAAACCTCAAATCGAGATTTTCAGACGACCTTTTTATCTGTAAAGACGATTCAAACCATCATCAACAATACCCGTCGGGCTATTGCCCATCAGTTATTTCCAAACACTGCCCAATCTACTGCAAAAACATCTGCAAAGGTCGTCTGAAAGCCAACCTCAAGAAACTAAAGCTTCTTTTAAACGCTTTCAGACGACCCTTTATCTAATTTAAATACCGAATAAAATAAAATCTTTGCAAAAACACAACAAAATTAAATACAAAAATTTACAAAAAACACAGGAACTTATAAAATACCAAACAATAACAGTTGCAACAATAATCACAAATCATAATAATGTCATATATACCGTTCAGGCATAAAAGCCTACCGTATAACCGGCACACAGAAATATTACGGAGACTGTGTCAATACACATCTAAACTCACATACTAAGGATAAATCCGATGAAAACACGTTTTACTTTAACTTCTCTGGCTCTGGCTTCTCTCATGATGATGGGCAACACTGCAATGGCTGCACCGATCAACAGCGGCACTTCAGATTTCTTCAATGTCAAATTGACATTGACCGGCTCCTGCGAAACCTTCGTCGTGAATCATGGTCAGGCAACTCCAATTGCCTCTTCTGCCGATCCGATTGCAGGAGCGGATATTGATTTTGGGGAACACAAAGCTCAAAAAAACAGCGCTGAATTAACAGGCAACAACTCTGGCGGAACAACACAAGGCATCCAGGTCAATTGCAGTAAAAATACCGTATTCAAGGTGCATTTAGAACCTCAAAATCAACAAAGTGCAGACGGCAGTGGCAAGTTGAAAGGTTTGTTAGGCGCCTCCAATACAGATGAAATCGAGTATCAACTTTATAAACCAGAAATTACCGGAACCGGTCTCGATGAAACGATTGGTGGAATTTCAACTAAGAAATGGGGCAAAGAAGGAGATTCTCTCTCTCTGACTGGTAAAGGCTTGGATACACCCATCATGCTTCCTGTATTTGCGAAAATTCCCCAAGGTAAATTGTCTGACAAAACTCCCGACACCTACCGCGACCAAGTCAAAGTAACCCTGACCTACTAATCCGGTTTACTCCCTCAAAACAAAACAACTAAAAAATACTCATGCAAAAAGCAATCAGCACACTTGTCGGTATGCTGACGGCGGCAGTGGTTTTACAAAGCCATGCCGCCGGCTTGCAAGTCAGTCCGACATCGCTTTCCCTGCCCGCCAAACAGCGGGCGGGTATTTTTACTTTGGGAAATACGGGTAAAGAGCCGTTGACGGCGCAGGTACGTGTATTCCGCTGGACGCAGGACGCAAACGGCGGAGAGATTCTCGAACCCACCGATGCCGTCATTGCCAGCCCGCCTATGGTCAAACTGGAAGCGGGTGCGCAGCAGCAGTTCCGCGTGATGCGTGTCAAACCATCTGAAAAACAGACAGAAGAAGCCTACCGCCTGATTGTGGACGAACTGCCCTCGCCCAATGCGAAACCGCAAAAAGGCATTCAGTTGGTGATGCGCTACTCGCTGCCGCTGTTTGTCAACGTTCAAAACAATGCCGAACCGAAGCTGCAATGGCATGCGGAAAAAGTCGCAAACGGCAAAACGGTTTTGGTTGCCGAAAACACGGGCAATGCCCATGCGCAACTGAGCAATATTACTTTTCAGACGACCTCTGCCAAAGACGCCTTGACGCTGGCAAGCGGTCTGGCGGGCTACGTCCTCCCGGGCAACACTTGGAAACGCGAGCTGGAAGTTTCCCCCGCTTCTCTGAACCAAGGTCGTCTGAATGCCACGGTAAACGGTATGCCGATCCAAACGGAGGTAAGGTTTGCCGCCCCATGACCTAAGAACACGGCTTACGCGGCTGAGTGCCGCGTTGATGCTGTGTTTCTACGCCCTGCCCTCTCCTGCTCAAGACATCCTGACGCAGGCGGCGCCTGCTGCCTACGAGCAGGCGTGGCTGACCGTTTACCCGCAAGTCAAAGTCAACGGCAGCATACGCGACGGTATCGAACCCTTCATGTCGCGCAACGGCGTGCTGTATGCACGCCCCGAATCTCTGCGCGCCTACGGCATTGCCCTGCCCGACGCAGAAGCTGCCGAGGCAGGCAAAAACGGTGTTGTGCCTGAAATACAGGACGGCGCGTCCGCCCCGGGCGCAGACACATGGTTCGAACTCTCCTCCGTCCCCGGTTTGCAGGCAAAATACGATGCCGCCGCGCAAATCCTTGATCTCACAGCCCCCCTCGAATGGCAGCCCGACCTGAAAACCGCCCGAATCGGCGTACCGCAGGAAAATCGCTACGCCATCGCCAAACCCGGCTTTGCCGCCATTCTGAACTACGACACCAATATCTCACACAACAACTCCGGCAGCGGCACGCAGGGTGTTTTCGGTGAAATGCGCCTGAGTACGCCCTGGGGCTATCTGAACCACACCCAATTTGCCAACCGAAGCCACAACAAAGAAAGCGGCTCCCGCGGCAACACCGCCCGCCTGGATACCTACTGGCGTACAGTCTGGCCCGAACAAGGCATATCGCTGACCGTGGGCGATACCCTGACCGGACAAATCGGCTCATGGGGCGGCACACGCATCGGCGGCATCAAAATTTCCCGCACTTACAACACCCGCCCGTGGAAACAAATCGCCCCACTGCGTTCCTATCTCGGCAAAAGCACCCTGCCCGGCACGGTCGATCTCTATATTGACGGCGTCAAACAAATGAGCCGCGACGTCGAAGCGGGCGAATACGAACTCATCCTACCGCCGTCCATCAGCGGCCGCAGCAACGCCCAAGTCGTCGCCACCGACGTACTGGGGCGCACCGTCGTCGTTGATATGCCACTCTACGGCGGCAGCGGACTTTTAGCAAAAGGCTTGAACGAATGGTCGTTTGAAGCAGGCTACGTCCGCCGCGATTACGGCATCCGTTCCGCAAAATACCAATCCGACCCCGCCGCCTCCGGCACGCTGCGTTACGGCGTCAGCAATACCCTGACCGCCCAAATCCACGGCGAAGCCGCGCGCGGTTACCGTCAGGCGGGCATTGCCGCCGATACCGTATTGGGTTCGCTCGGACAACTCAATCTTACCTACGCCGAAAGCCGCTTCGCAGGCAAAACAGGACGACGCGGCAGCGCGTTTTTCAGCACCCAATGGGACAAACTCTCCCTCAGCGCAGGCGCAAGCCGCACCAACGGACAATTTGCCGAACTGGGCGACACCGCATACGGCGCAGACTTTTTCAAAGCCACACGCCACCCCGCTACATCCGCCTCCGCATCCGCAGGCTGGAGCAGCGACAAACTCGGCTCATTCAGCCTATCCTACGTCCATTCCCACACCGAAGGCAGCCCCGCCGACGGCGTAGGCTCGTTCGGCTGGAGCCGCAGCTTCAAAAACCGCACCTCGCTCTACGCCGGCGCCAATAAAAACTTCCGCAACAGGCGAGAACTGAGTTTCCACGCGGGCCTCTCCGTCAGCCTCGACAACGGCTATTCGACCTCCGCAGGCATCAGCAGAAACAAACACAACAACAGCTACCAAGCAACCCTGAACAAAACCAGCAGCGGCATGGGCAGCACCAGTTGGGGTATAGGCTGGCAGCAAAACGACAACGCAAACGGCAGCCGCAGCAATACCTTCAACGGCAACATCCGCCATCAAAACACCTACGGCGACGGCTGGGCAAACGTTTACAGCCAAAGCGGCAACAGCAACTGGAACGCAGGCTGGAGGGGCGGCCTCGTCCTCATGGGCGGCAGTATCTTCGCCACCCGCCAAGTCAACGACAGTTTCGCCGTCGTCAGCACAAACGGCATGGCGGACGTCCCCATCCGCGCAGGCGGCATGCCCGTAGGCAAAACCAACCGCAGAGGGCTGGCACTGATCCCCAGCCTCTCCGCCTACCAAAAAAACACCGTCAGCGTCGATATTGCCGAGTTGCCGCTAGACGTTCAGCTTGAACACACCGTCGCCGAAATTGCCCCGCCCGAACGCTCGGGCATGCGCGTCGAATTCAAAATCCAGCGTACCCGCGCCGCCACCATGACGCTGAAAGACGCACAAAACCAATTACTCCCGAGCGGCGGCAGCATTACTGCCGAAGACGGCACACCGGCAGCCGTAACCGGCTTCGACGGCAAAACATATATTGAAAACATGAAAGAAGGTAGAAACCGCTTCACCGTCGCTCTCCCCGAAAACGGTGGCACTTGCACCTTCGAAGCGGACTACCCTGAAACACACAATCCGGATTCCATCCCGGAACTGGGAGACATCATATGCAGATAAATATAAAGAGAGGTCGTCTGAAAACCGCAAACCGTCTTTTCCGACAAATGACATTGCCTGTCGTATTCGGACTGCTGTCCCTGTCCGCAGGACAGACTTGGGCAAACAGCGGTGTAGCCGGAAGGTTTGTACAATGCACAGCGACGGTACAAGGCAACGGAACCTTCAAAGGTCATCCTGCCTTGGTATTCGGAAGTCAAAGCAATGGGATCAACCTTCTAAACAACAACCAGCCGGAAGATATTCAAGCCACCATCCACTACCAATGTATCAATAACGACGACTACAGCGTAAAAGTGCGCTTGTGCTTCAATATTGACGGGGGGAGAGGGTTTACAAACATATACGCCCCCCGAAAAATGGTTCATAGCAGGAATAACGCCCAAACACTGCAACTATCCTTACTTAAACCCGATAACACCAACTGGGGAACAAATAACACGGCAAACTCTCCCAGCAGTGTCGGAACAGGTGTCATGCGTATCGGGCTAAAGGGCACCTTTACTGGCAGTATCCCCATCAGAGCTAGATTAGTCAGCGGGCAAAGCAACACCATCCCCACTACGGCTTCGGATTATTACATTGCAGACTTTACCGGCGGCTCCACCGCATTAAGCTGGAAGGCAGAACGTTATGGTACTCCTGACCCTTCAGATTGCGGAAACGACTTGAATACAGGACAACGCTTCCCTTTTGTTGTCCAAGCCCATGTTGCGCCCGTTTGCGAATTTATCTCCGCCGACGACATCGACTTCGGCACGCACACCGCCGGCAGCACCGACCTGAAACAGTCAGGCAACCTTACCGTCCGCTGCACCAACGGCACGCCCTACACTATCGGTCTGATTCCTTCCAACGGCAATCAGGAAGGCAGCGGCGAGATGAAATCCACCAATCCCGCCAACACCGACAAAGTCCCCTACCGCCTCAAAAAGGGCACTAATACGAACGCCCACCTCTGGGGCAACCAACCTTCCGGTACGGGCAGCTGGCAAAAAGCCACCGGCGACGGCAGCAGCAAGACATACACCGTTGCGGCAGAAGTCAAAAACACCGACTACACCCCGGGCGAGTATCAAGACAAAGTAACCGTCGATATCCGATACTGATCCGAAAGGTCGTCTGAAAAACAGTGCGGCATTTCGGTTATCAAAATGCTGGCAAACGGTACGTCATCGCTCTCAGCGTTCCTGCGAAACCTTGGATGCTTCTTGAATGCGAGCCTGCAACTTTGCATCAGGTTTGCTTTCGGAACATTCCGGTTTGGCAGGAACGCTGATTTTTCAGACGACCTCCCCTCTTGCTCCCGAAACAACATAAAAAACTTTACATTTACCTCAAACAGGTTTAAAACTCTTCCTTTTCCCCTATTCAGAAATTTGTTAACAATTCCCCCTAAGGAGCTCAACATGAAAGTAGGTTTCGTCGGCTGGCGCGGCATGGTCGGTTCGGTTTTGATGCAGCGTATGCAAGAAGAAAACGACTTCGCCCACATTCCCGAAGCGTTTTTCTTCACCACATCCAACGTCGGCGGCGCAGCACCTGATTTCGGTCAGGCGGCTAAAACATTATTGGACGCGAACAACGTTGCCGAACTCGCCAAAATGGACATTATCGTCACCTGCCAAGGCGGCGATTACACCAAATCCGTATTCCAACCCCTGCGCGACAGCGGCTGGAACGGCTACTGGATTGACGCGGCGTCCTCCCTGCGTATGAAAGACGACGCGATTATCGTCCTCGACCCCGTCAACCGCAACGTCATCGACGACGGTCTCAAAAACGGCGTGAAAAACTACATCGGCGGCAACTGCACCGTCTCCCTGATGCTGATGGCGCTGGGTGGTCTGTTCCAAAACGATTTGGTCGAATGGGCGACCAGCATGACCTACCAAGCAGCTTCTGGCGCGGGCGCGAAAAACATGCGCGAACTCATCAGCGGCATGGGCGCGATTCACGCCAGAGTGGCGGACGAGCTTGCCGATCCTTCCAGCGCGATTCTCGACATCGACCGCAAAGTGTCCGATTTCCTGCGCAGCGAAGACTACCCGAAAGCCAATTTCGGCGTACCGCTCGCCGGCAGCCTGATTCCGTGGATTGACGTAGATTTGGGCAACGGCCAATCCAAAGAAGAATGGAAAGGCGGCGTGGAAACCAACAAAATCCTCGGTCGCAGCGACAATCCGACCGTAATCGACGGCTTGTGCGTCCGCATCGGCTCTATGCGCTGCCACAGCCAAGCCATCACCCTGAAGCTGAAAAAAGACCTGCCCGTTTCCGAAATCGAAGCGATTTTGGCAGGCGCGAACGACTGGGTGAAAGTCATCCCCAACGAAAAAGAAGCCAGCATCCACGAGCTGACGCCCGCCAAAGTCACCGGCACGCTGTCCGTCCCTGTCGGACGCATCCGCAAACTGGGCATGGGCGGCGAATACATCAGCGCGTTCACCGTCGGCGACCAGCTCTTATGGGGCGCAGCCGAACCCCTGCGCCGCGTGTTGCGCATCGTGTTAGGCAGTTTGTAAGATTTACAGACTAAACAAAAAAGCAACGGTTTATCCGTTGCTTTTTTATGGCAAAGAATCCAGCATCCAACCATGCGGAGCGATGCCGTCCTGACTTTAACCGATTCACCCTATGAAAAGGTCGTCTGAAAACCCGAAATCCGGTTTTCAGACGACCTCTTGCCATTCAAACAGGGAAACCGTTTGCCTGAAGCCCATTTATGTTTTGCGCTGTTTCAGACGACCTCTCCCCTTTTCTGTTCGCCGGTTAAATACCGCGCAGCAATTCGTTCACGCTGGTTTTGGCGCGGGTTTGCGCGTCCACGCGTTTGACGATGACGGCGCAGTAGAGGCTGTGGCTGCCGTCTTTGGAAGGCATACTGCCGGACACGACAACCGAGCCTGCCGGTACGCGGCCTTGATAGATTTCGCCGGTAGTACGGTCAAAGATTTTAGTAGATTGACCGATGAACACACCCATGGAAATCACGCTGCCTTCTTCGACAATCACGCCTTCGACGATTTCGGAACGCGCGCCGATGAAGCAGTTGTCTTCAATGATGGTCGGGCTGGCTTGCAGGGGCTCGAGTACGCCGCCGATACCGACGCCGCCGCTCAAGTGGACATTTTTACCGATTTGGGCGCAAGAACCGACGGTCGCCCAAGTATCGACCATCGCGCCTTCGTCAACGTATGCGCCGATGTTGACATAAGACGGCATCAATACGACGTTTTTGGCAACGAAGCTGCCGCGGCGCGCAACGGCACCGGGTACGGCGCGGAAACCGGCGGCGCGGAATTCGTCTTCAGACCAGTCGGCAAACTTGGTCGGCACTTTGTCAAAGTATTTGTTCACGCCGTCGTTGAGGACTTCGTTGTCTTGGATGCGGAAGGAAAGCAGGACGGCTTTTTTCGCCCATTCGTTGACTTTCCACTCGCCCACGCCCAAGCGTTCGGCAACGCGCAATTTGCCTGAATCGAGTTGGCGGATGGTTTCCAACACGGCTTCTTTGACTTCGGGGGTAACGGTGGTCGGGGTGATGTCCGCACGGTTTTCAAAGGCGGTTTCGATGATGTTTTGCAAAGACATGAGGATTCCTTTTGAAGAGGGTAAAAGGTCGTCTGAAAAATTCAGATGACCTGCAAACAGGCGGTATTTTGCCATGTAAACGCTTTGCCGTCAGCTTTTGCGGGGATACGGCGATATTCCGACCAATCCGGGCTTCCATAAACCGTCTCCGCCGTTTAAAACAAATCGGCACAATCAAAACAAAAAGGTCGTCTGAAAACCTTAATTCCGGTTTTCAGACGACCCCTTGGCAAATGCCTGAATCAGCTTGCCGATTCTACGCCATAAGGTTTGTTTGACGTTTTGATGTTCAGCGTCAACACGGCGGCGATGAGAAGGAAGACACCGGCAAAAGTCATCGCATTTCCAGGATTGGCACCAAGCAATTTCTCATAGACTTTGCTGAAGGTAAGGGTTTGGATCAGCATCGGAATCACAATCATCATGTTGACGATGCCCATATACACGCCGTAGCGCTCTTTCGGGATGGAATGCACGACGATCATAAATGGTACACCCATCATACTTGCCCAGCCGATACCGAAGCCGATCATTGGAGCGAACATCAGGTATTTGTCGGTGATGTGCGGAATCGCCAAAAGGGCGAGTGCGGCAAGGGTAACGGCAAAGGCGTGGACGTATTTGGCGGCGTATTTGCGCGCCATCCACATCAATCCGAAGGCGGAAATGAAGGTAACGACGTTATAAAAACCGTTGACCAAACCAGTCCATGCCACTGCCTCCTCATAAGCGACTTTGTTGACAGAGGTAGCATCCCAGACAGATTTGGCGATACTGTGGGAGATGTATTGCCAGTAGATGAAGAGTGCGTACCATTGGAAGAGATAAACCGAGGCGAGCTGCCACAAGGGTTTCGGCATGTCTTTGATGGCATGGTAAATTTCTTTAACCGCTTCAACAGGGCCGCCGGATTGGGCTTTAATCGCTGCCAGCTCTTCAGGAGGCGGCTCATGTTCAGGCGTGGACAATACGGTTACCAAAACAGAGCCGATGGAGCAGACGGCGCCAATATAGAACGAGCCGAATACCCAATAAGGAATGCCTGCTTCAGAGGTTTGTTGCAACCAGCCGATTTGCTTGAAAATATAGAGCGACACGTTGGCAAGGGTAATGCCTAAGCCGGTAAACACGGACTGCATCAAGAAGCCGGTAGATTGTTGGTGTTCAGGGACGGTATCGGCGATGAAGGCGCGGAAGGGTTCCATGGCGGTGTTGTTGCTGATGTCCAAGAGCCACAGCAGCAATACGGCAACCCACAATGCGGTAACGTGCGGATAGAAAAACAGACACAAGCTGCAACCGATGGCGCCGATTAAGAAATACGGACGGCGGCGGCCGAGTCCGGGAATCCATGTACGGTCACTCATGGCACCGATAAGGGGCTGCACCAGCAAACCGGTAATCGGTCCTGCCATATTGAGGTAAGGCAGTTTTGCAGGGTCAGCTTGTAAGAAACTGAAAATCGGGTTGATGGCGGTTTGCTGCAAACCGAAGCTGTATTGAATGCCAAAGAAGCCGAAGTTCATCAGCATAATCTGGCGAAGCGTCAGGGATACTTGTGGGGAAATCTTCATTTTGAAGCGACTCCTGGACTTTATAAGAAGAAAACATGGAACAACAAACTGCGGGAAACACTGCATAGTCGAAGCGGTTGGGCCGCTTTCTTTATTTTTGGGCGTATCGTGTCGATACGTTGCAAATGGATAACGTGATGTGTTGTTTGTGTTTTCAGACGACCTTTTATTGTCGTATTGTGTCTGCCTCATGAAGCAGACGTCGTCTGAAAGAATGTTTTACTTCAATGCCGTAACCGACTGCCGCCAAATCGTTTCCCCGACAACCCGAACGGGCTCTCGGACGGTTTCTTTGGTCTCGATAATGTCGAACAGGATTTCCGCCGCCAGCGCGCCCATGCGCATATAGGGCAGCTCGGTACTGGTCAGCGGCGGGAACAGGGTTTCGGCAATCGCGCTGTGGTTGTCGTAACCTGCCACCGATACCTGCTCCGGAACGCGTACGCCGCGCGTCCTCAAGATGCCGTAAACGCGGACCGCCATTTCGTCGTTGCCGCAGCAAATGACCGTCGGCGGGTCGGCAAGTGACAATAGTTTCAACACTGCCGCAATTAAAGGCTCGCTGTCGTTGGCGAAATCGGTGATGCCGGTTTGCACCAAGTCAGGATCGAACACCATGTCCGATTCGTCTAAAGCGCGGCGGTAGCCCGCCAAACGCAGCCGCGTCGCTTCTGCGCCCGCCTGCAAAGTAATGTAGGCGATACGGCGGTGTCCGTGACGGATGATGTTGCGTACCAAATCGTATTGCCCGCGCTCGTCGTCCGGCAAAACCGACGGCGTACCCGCCGCGTCGAAGCAGTTGACCAAAACCATCGGGCAGCGGTTGGGCAGTTCGGGCAGGACGATTTCGCGGTGCGACTCGGTTACATACAAAATGCCTTCCGCGCGGTGCTCCATAAACGTCCTGACCAAAGGGTCGATTTGCTCGTAGCGGTTGTCCGTATCCGCAATCATCAGCGTTTTGCCCGCTTCGCGGATTTTCTGCTGGATGCCTTTGATTAAAAACATATCCGGCAGTCCGTGTACCCCGCCGTATTCGCCCGTGCGCGAGATGGCGCCGGTAATCAGTCCGACCAAGTCCGAGCGGTTCGACCGCATCACCCGCGCTGCCGAAGACGGGATATAACCCAAAGCCGCAATCGCTGTTTCGACTTTTGCACGGGTTTTATCGCTGACCGGCGCATCGCCGTTGATGACACGGCTGACCGTTTTGGGTGAGACGCCCGCATAAGCAGCAACATCATAAATTGTAGCCATCTTACGACTCCCGCCTCAGCCCTGTTTCATTTGATTACGAAGCATAGCACACCTGACATCGGTGTCATACCGAAAATTTTAAAAAACCTTGATGAAAATCAAGCATATAAATTGCATATTGCATACAATTCGTACGCCATTTGACTACCCATATTCGCCAAACCCGCGCCCCTTTGTTAAACTACATATGACTACATAAATATTCACCGTATCGAACCAATCACTACAACGACAATCTATAACTAAATCACATCCCGCCGAATGAGCGGACCCAATCCCGAAGGAAACCCGATGACCGCATTTACCGAAGCATGGCAAGCCCTTGAACAACACCGGCTCGACACACAACACATCCACCTGCGCGACCGCTTCGCCGCCGAACCCGACCGCTTCGGCAATATGCACGAAACCCTCGACGGCCTCCTCTTCGATTACAGCAAAAACCGCCTCGGCGAAGACACTTTACAACTCTTGTGCCGCCTTGCCGAAGCCTCGCCCCTTGCCGGACAAATGCACGCCATGCAAAACGGCGAAAAAATCAACCTCAGCGAACACCGCGCCGTCCTCCATACCGCCTTGCGCCTGCCGCCCGACGCAGCACCCGTTTACGTTGACGGCGAAAACATCCTCCCCAAACTCCACCACGAACTCGACCGCGCCCTCGCCTACGCCGAAGCACTCAACAACGGCAGCCACAGAGGCATCACCGACAAACCCATTACCGACTTCGTCCACATCGGCATAGGAGGCTCCGACCTCGGTCCCAGAATGTGCGTAGAAGCCCTCAAAGCCTACCGCCAAAACATCCGCGTCCACTTCGTCAGCAATTCAGACGACGCCGACATCAGCCGCACACTCGCCCACCTCAAGCCCGAAACCACCGTATTCAGCATCGCCAGCAAATCTTTCCGCACGCCCGAAACCCTGCTCAACGCCTACGCCGCCCGCGCATGGTATCGGGACGCAGGTTTGCCCGAATCCGGCATCTACCGCCACTTCTGCGCCATTTCCTCCGACGTTGCCGCCGCCCGAAACTTCGGCATCGCACCCGACAACGTCTTCGCCATGTTCGACTGGGTCGGCGGACGCTATTCCGTCTGGTCGACCATCGGCCTGCCCGTCATGGTCGCCGTCGGCACAGACCGCTTCCGCGAACTCCTCGCCGGCGCACACGCCATGGACACCCACTTCTTCCAAACCCCCTACCGCCGCAACATCCCCGTCCTCATGGCGCTCATCAGCATCTGGTACAACAACTTCCAGCACGCCGACGGACAAACCACCGTCCCATACAGCCACAACCTGCGCCACCTCCCCTCGTGGCTCAACCAGCTCGACATGGAAAGCCTAGGCAAAAACCGCACCGCCGACGGACAACCCGTCCCCAATACCACAGGCGGCATCGTCTTTGGCGAAGAAGGCGTCAACTGCCAGCACGCCTATTTCCAACTCCTCCACCAAGGCACACGGCTCATCCCCTGCGACTTCATCGTCCCCATGACCACCGCCTACGGCATTAACCGCCAACACCGCTTCACCGTCGCCAACGCCTTCGCCCAAGCCGAAGCCCTGATGAAAGGCAAAACCCTTGAAGAAGCCCGCGCCGAACTTGCCGACCTGCCCGAAACCGAACGCGAACGCCTCGCCCCGCAAAAAGAATTCCCCGGCAACCGCCCGAGCAACAGCCTTCTCCTCAGCGCCACCGACCCCCGCCGCCTCGGCATGCTCATGGCGGCATACGAACACCGTACCTTCGTCCAAGGCGCGATTTGGGGCATCAACCCCTTCGACCAATGGGGCGTCGAATACGGCAAAGAACTCGCCAAAACCATCGAACCCGAACTCGACCGCGGCAACCCGCAACACGACAGTTCTACCAACGGCCTCATCGCCTTCTACCGAGCCAGCCAAAACCGATAGGCAGTTCAAACATAAAAGGTCGTCTGAAAACTTATAGTGGATTAACTTTAAATCAGGACAAGGCGACGAAGCCGCAGACAGTACGGATAGTACGGCAAGGCGAGGTAACGCCGTACTGGTTTAAAGTTAATCCACTATA
>JUNU01000066.1 GCA_001067655.1 Neisseria lactamica | reverse complement strand
TTTAGTCAATTGAAATTTTTTGGCGCATTTTTATGCGTCAAATTTCGTTAACAAACTATTTTTGCAAAGGTCTCTTAAAGTTAATCCACTATATTTCCACACAACCGCCGTTCCATTTCTCCTTAATTCAAGACCAAAAAGGTCGTCTGAAAACCTGTTTCCAAGTTTTCAGACGACCTTGCTTCATTTGTTCTTCAAGTAAATTGTTATTTCACCTTGGTCGCCATCAGCGTGTGCAACCGACGGTTGTCGGCGCGGGCGACGGTGAACTGCAAGCCGCCGATCACGACTTTTTCGCCGCGCACGGGCAGGTGTCCCAATTCCTGAATGACCAGCCCGCCGATGCTGTCGGCTTCTTCGCTGCTGTACTCCGTACCGAAAAAGGCGTTGATGTCTTCGATTTCGGTTACGGCGTTGATACGCCAGCGTTCGGTGGAAACGGCGTGGATATTGTCCGCACTTTCGTCTTCGTCAAACTCGTCTTCGATGTCGCCAACGATTTGTTCGATAATGTCTTCAAAAGTTACCAAACCCGACGTGCCGCCGTATTCGTCGATAACGATTGCCATGTGGTTGCGCTGCTCGCGGAATTCTTTCAAAAGCGCGTTCAGCGATTTGCCTTCGGGTACGAAAACGGCAGGACGAAGGATGGATTTGAGGTTGAACTGCTCTGGATTGAACATGTATTTGAGCAGATCTTTGGCGTGCAGGATGCCGAGGACTTCGTCTTTGTCTTCGCCGATGACGGGGAAGCGGGAATGGGCGGTTTCGATGACATAGGCGGTAATGCGTTCGATGCTGTCGTTTTCTTTCAAAACGTTCATGTGGCTGCGGGTAATCATGGCATCGCGCACTTCCAAATCGGCAAAGTCGAGGACTTTTTCCAGCCGCAAAAGTGTATCCGCGTCAAACACTTCCTGCTCGTGCGCCTGCCGCAGCAGGCTGAGTACGTCTTCGGCGGAATCGGGTTCGCCGGCAAGTCGGGAAATCAAACGTTCGAAAAATGTCGGTTTCGACCGGGTGTCGTCCATTTCAGTATTCGTCCTCTTGGTAGGGGTTGGGATAACCTGCCGCCTGCATCAGGCGGATTTCGAGTGCCTCCATTTCTTCTGCCTCGGCCTCTTCGATGTGGTCGTAGCCCATCAGATGCAGCGTGCCGTGCATGGTCAGGTGGGCAAAGTGCTGCTCGGCGGTTTTGCCCTGCTCGGCAGCTTCTTTCAACACGACTTGCGGGCAGATGATCAAATCGCCGCAAAGCTCGTCTGAAACTTGATCGGGCAGAATTTCGCCTTCGTTCAAGGCAAAACTCAACACATTGGTGGCGTAGTCTTTGCCGCGGTAATCGCGGTTGTAGGCGCGGGCTTCTTCTTCGTCCAGAAGAATCAGGCTGATGTCGGCGCGGCGGTATTCGTTTTTCAACGCCGCCCATGCCCAGCGGTAGAAGTCGCGTTCGCTTGGAAGATTGGCGGCGGTTGAGGCGTTTTCAAAATTCAGACAGAAACGTTGCCGCTGCAACGATAAGAAGGGATATTTTTTGGCGCGTTTCATGCTGTAAGACTGTTGGGTTTAAAATGTTTTTAGAGAATAAGTTTTATTTTACGGCAGTATGCACTAACATCATGCCACTACACATTATAATTTATTTCGTTGCAACAGATATAGTTTAACGGCTTTTCCGAAGATTCTCAGCGGAATACCTTTCAACCACGGTACTTTCAAATGAACAAATTTCTTTTCCCCATACTGATTGCCCTGACCGCCTGTTCCCCGCAAAACAAAATCGAAACGTCGGCTGCCCGACCGACGGAAGCGACGGCAGAAAAAAACAGCGGCGATACGGTCAAAATGACAGGAACAGTCCATTATTCGCTCGAACAGGCTGAATTTACCGCCAATGGTAAAACCTATTTCCTCAACGGCGGCGAAAGCCTGATGGACCAAGTAGAAAAGAACCGCCTGAGTTCCGGCTCATATAACGTTACCCTGAACAATGTCTGCATTCAGGGGAAAGTGCTGACCAAAGAACAAAACCAAGGCAACGGATTCGGTCCTTTGAGCAAGTACAATCAGGCAGTTACCGTAGAAAGTTTGTGTTAGACTGTCGAACTTCCCGCCTCATGAATTAGAAAATCAGAAACTGCAAATGAACCCGAAAAAACTTGTTATCGCCAGCCGTGAAAGCCTGCTTGCCATGTGGCAGGCAAAACATATCCAAGGTCGTCTGAAAACCCTGTATCCCGACTGCGAAGTCGAAATCTTGGGCATGACCACGCGCGGCGACCAGATTTTGGACAAAACCCTGTCGAAAATCGGCGGCAAAGGCCTGTTTATCAAAGAGTTGGAACAAGCCTTGCAGGACGGACGCGCCGATTTGGCAGTGCATTCGATTAAAGACGTGCCGATGGATTTGCCCGAAGGCTTCGCCCTTGCCGCCATCGGCGAGCGCGCCAATCCGTTTGACGCGTTCGTATCCAACCAATACGCGCGCTTGGAAGAAATGCCCAAAGGCGCGATTGTCGGCACCTCCAGCCTGCGCCGCGAAGCCCAGTTGCGCGCCCGCTATCCGCACTTAGTCATCAAGCCCCTGCGCGGCAACGTACAAACCCGCCTGTCCAAACTCGACAACGGTGAATACGATGCCATCATCCTTGCCGCCGCCGGATTACAGCGTTTGGAACTGGACGAACGCATCCGCCTGATTCTCTCCGAAGCTGACAGCCTGCCCGCCGCCGGACAAGGCGCGTTGGGCATCGAAATCGCCGCACACCGCACCGACCTTCTCGACGTATTGAAACCCTTAAACCACGACACAACACACGCCTGCGTTACCGCCGAACGCGCCCTCGCCCGCGCTTTGGGCGGAAGCTGCCAAGTCCCGCTTGCCGCGTATTGCACCGAAGAAGACGGACTGCTCACCCTGCGCGGACTGGTCGGACATCCCGACGGCTCGGTCATCTTGCAGGCAGACGCGCAAGCCCCCGCCGCCTACGCCGACGCGCTCGGACGCGTGGTTGCCAAAAAGCTGGCGGACGACGGCGCGCAAGAATTGATTGAAGCCGTTTTGAAAGAACAAGCCGAATAAATCGGTTGATACTAAAGGTCGTCTGAAAACTGTATTTGGTTTTCAGACGACCTTTCATATAAACCGTTAAAACAAAGAAGGGCAAAATGAAAAATATCGGTAGATTTCTGGCTGCCGCGACATTGACCGTATTCGCCGCATCAGGTTGCAAAAACGTTTTGCACAAAGAAACGTCTACGCCTCAAGGGCTTTGCGCCATAAAGGAAAATCCTCGCCCGCCGGCAACCATTTATTATGCGAAACGCAGTAGCTTGAACCCTAAAATGTTGATGTTCATTGGTGAAGAAAATGATCTGGCTTTTCTTTGCGGATTCGGACCGCAGGAAAAAGAATAGTGGCATGTGCTCTACGACCAGACCGGTGTTTTACAATCTGCATAGCTGTATGATGAACATGCCGGGCATGTGGCTATATATGAAAGAAGGAAGAATGGATTTAACGGGGGACGTTTGGATGACGTTTCAAAAAATATCAGCGAGGCTGAGATGCTTGAAATATTGGGTATGAAAAGCCCGTATTTGTCGGAAGAGGTCAAGTTGCTGAAGAAGATTCGTTAAAATTTATATAAAGGTCGTCTGAAAACTGTATTTGGTTTTCAGACGACCTTTTTTTGCTTATAACTTTTGGTTTGCAGCACATAACCAATCAGTCTTTCCCGAAAAACGCCAATCGGAGTAGTATGCCACATTCCGTTCAATACACTGAAAACAAAGGTATAAATATGGCACGCTTAACCGTACACACCGTCGAAACCGCTCCCGAAGCAGCAAAACCCCGCGTCGAAGCCGCGTTGAAAAACAACGGCTTCATCCCTAACCTCATCGGCGTGCTGGCAAACGCGCCTGAAGCGTTGGCGTTCTATCAAGAAGTCGGCAAACTGAACGCCGCCAACAGCCTGACTCCCGGTGAAGTCGAAGTTATCCAAATCATCGCCGCCCGCACCAACGAATGCGGTTTCTGCGTGGCAGGCCACACCAAGCTGGCAACCCTGAAAAAACTCCTGTCCGAGCAATCCATCAAAGCCGCGCGCGCGTTGGCGGCAGGTGAATTTGACGATGCCAAACTGGGCGCGCTCGCCGCGTTTACCCAAGCCGTGATGGCGAAAAAAGGCGCGGTATCCGATGCTGAACTCAAAGCCTTCTTCGATGCAGGCTACAACCAACAGCAGGCTGTCGAAGTCGTAATGGGCGTTGCCTTGGCGACTTTGTGCAACTACGTCAACAACGTCGCTCAAACAGAAATCAACCCTGAATTGCAGGCGTTCGCCTGATTCTGACCCAAGGTCGTCTGAAAAGCGGCGGCAAAACCGTTTGCCCGTTTTCAGACGACCTTTTTCAAAAATGCCGTCCCTGTAACGGACTGCTTCCCCTTTCCAACGGAACGCTCCCGCGCCGTCCGCACACATTTTCAAGGATAAGACCATGAACCGTGAAACCTTATTGTCTCAAGTTGCCGAACTCGTCAAAACCAAACTCAAACCCTTAGTGGACGAAATCGACCGCAATGGCTTGTATCCCGAAGATTTTATGCGCGAACTCGGCGCCATCGGCGGATTCGGCGCAGTCGGTACGGAAGCGGAAGGCGGCAACGGCTTGGGTTTGGCGACGCAAATCGCCGTCTTGCGCGAAGTCGGCAAAGAATGCGGCGCGACCTCGTTCAGCGCATGGTGTCAGGCAGCTTGCGCGTGGTATCTGCACCAAACGCCCAACCAAGCCGTCAAAGACAAATACCTCGCCGACATCCTGCAAGGCAAAGTATTGGCGGGTACGGGCATGTCCAATACCGTCAAACACCTCGCCGGCATTGAAAAACACAACCTTCAAGCCGAGCGCGTGGATGGCGGCTACAAAGTCAGCGGCGCGCTGCCGTGGGTATCCAACATCGGCGAAGACCACATCTGGGCGAATACCGCCCAAATCGGCGACGGCTACGTCATGTTCATCACCGGCGGACAATGGGAAGGCGTAACCCTGCAAGCCTGCCCCGAATTTTGCGCCCTCGAAGGCACGCGCACGTTCAGCCTGAACTTCAAAGACGTATTCATCCCTGACGAAGACGTGATTGCCGCGCCCGAACAGTTCTCCGACTACATCGCCTCCATCAAGTCCGGCTTTATCCTGCTGCAAATCGGCATCGGCGCGGGCGTGATTGACGGCAGCCTCGGCATCATCCGCATCGCCAACGTCGTCAACGCCGATGTCAACAGCTATCTCGACGACAGCTACGACAGCCTTAAAGCCGCCTTGGACGAGGCATGGCAAACCACCGAACGACTGGCAGACTTGGCTTGGAACAACACGCCCGACAACCTCGCCACGCTGAAACTGCGCGCCGCTGCCGCCGAGCTGACGCTTGCCGCCGCCCAATCCGCCGCCTTACACGCCGGCGCCAAAGGCTACCTCATGCGCAGCCCCGCCCAACGCCGCGTCCGCGAAGCCATGTTCGTCGCCATCGTTACCCCCGCGTTGAAACACTTGCGCAAAGAAATCGCGGCGCTGGAAGCGGCATAAGGGTTGAAACAGACCAACAAGGGGTCGTCTGAAAACCTTTTGCCGACCGTTTTCAGACGACCTCAATCATTAGAAGGAACACACCATGGCACAATACATGTGCGGCCCCTGCGGCTGGATTTACGACGAAGACCTCGGCGATCCCGAACACGGTATCGCCCCCGGCACCAAATTCGATGATATCCCCGACGATTGGAAATGCCCTGAATGCGGCGTGGGCAAAGAAGACTTTTACCTGCTGGATTTCGTGATATAGCTTTGGACACACTAAAAAGGTCGTCTGAAAACGTTGAGTCAAACGGTTTCAGACGACCTTTTTGATTTTGTGATAACGCGGCTGCGATTAAGCGTTTTCATCCCGCCAGCGTTTGAACACCAGCGAAGTATTCACACCGCCGAAAGCGAAATTGTTGCTGACCACATAATCCGTTTCGATTTCGCGGCCGCCGCTCAAAATATAGTCCACCTTGCCGCAACGCGGGTCGATGTCGTGCAGATTGACGGTCGGGGCAAACCAGCCGTTGTTCATCATTTCAATGGTGAACCACGCTTCCAGCGCGCCGCACGCGCCGAGCGTATGGCCGAGATAGCTTTTTTGCGAACTCATGGGAACGAATCCGAACACGGCTTCGGTCGCCAGCGTTTCGGCGATGTCGCCTTTTTCAGTCGCCGTACCGTGGCCGCTGACGTAGCCGATTTTGTCAGGCGTAATGCCTGCATCTTGCAGCGCGAGTTCCATACATTTCTGCATGGTTTCTTTTTGCGGCTGGGTAACGTGGCTGCCGTCACTGTTGGCGCCGTAGCCGACGAGTTCGGCATAAATTTTCGCTCCGCGCCGTTTGGCGTGTTCCAATTCTTCCAACACAAAAATCCCTGCGCCTTCGCCGATGACCAAGCCGTCGCGTCCGTTGTCGTAAGGACGCGGGGTCAGTTCGGGTTCGCCGTTGCGGCGGCTGGCGGCGTAGAGCGAGTCGAAAACATACACTTCAGACGGACAAAATTCTTCGCCGCCGCCCGCCAGCATCATGTCTATCATGCCGTATTTGATCGCTTCGTAGGCATAGCCTATGCCTTGGCTGCCGGACGAACACGCGCTCGACGTCGGAATGATGCGCCCTTTCAATCCGAAAAAGATGCCGATATTGGCGGCGGTCGTGTGCGGCATCATGCGCACATAAGTATTGGCGTTGAAATTGCGCGATGTGCCGGTGTTCAGAAGTTCGCCCATGTCGCCGATGTCTTTGGTACTGCCGACAGACGAACCGCACGCCACGCCCATGCGTCCGTCAGTAATACTTTCGTCTCCAAGCAAACCTGCATCCGTCAGGGCCTGCTCCGCCGCATCAACACACAGGTGCGACACGCGCCCCATGCTTCTGAGTTGCTTGCGCGTCCAATGTTCGGGCGGAGTGTAGCCTTCAATCGGCGCGCCCAGTTGCGCTTCCAATTCGGGGAAACGTTCGCGCCAATCCATGTATTTGACGGCATTTTTTTCGGCTTTAAACGCCGCCTGTATGCTTTGCCAATCGCGGCCGAAAGCGGTAATGCCGCCTATGCCCGTTACTACGACTCTTCTGGTATTCAACACAAACCTCCGTTCACCGCAATCACTTGGCGCGTGATGTACGCCGCTTTTTCATCCATCAGGAAGCGCACCGCATGCGCCACTTCTTCCGGCAGCCCCATACGCGCGGCGGGGACGGCTTTCAAAATTTCTTCGACGGGTACGTTTTCATCGACAATGTCCGTATCGATCAAACCGGGCGCCACGCAGTTGACAGTGATTTTGCGTTTCGCCAGTTCGACCGCCAAGGCTTTCGCCGCACCGATTAAGCCCGCCTTAGACGCGCTGTAATTGACCTGCCCGCGGTTGCCCGTCAAGCCGGACACCGACGCCATGCACACAATCCGTCCGGCTTTGCGGCGGCGTATCATCGGCATGGTCAACGGGTGCAACACATTATAAAAACCGTCCAAATTGGTACGCAGCACCAAATCCCAATCGTCGTCTGAAAACGCGGGGAAGGCATTGTCGCGCGTCAGACCCGCGTTCAACACCACGCCGTAATACGCGCCGTTTGCCTCGATGTCGGCAGTCAGAATATCGCGACAGGCTGCGCGGTCGGACACGTCAAACTGCAACACCCTCGCCTGTCTGCCCAAAGCGCGGGTTTCTTCCGCTACGGCTTCGGCTTCATCGCGGCGGCTGCGGCAATGGACGACGATATCAAAGCCGTCCTCAGCCAAACCGAGGGCGACGGCTTTGCCTATGCCCCGGTTGGAGCCGGTAATCAAGATGGTTTCGCTCATAATGTTTCCTATTGGTTGGCGTGGTCTGCTTATTGGTCATCATCTGGACAGAGAAGGCTGTTTTCAGACGACCTTTCCGTCTTTCGGACTGTACACGTTCAAAGAGGCTTTTGCCACCAGTCCGTCCGCAGGCAGCTTGGCACGGGCATCTTCGGGCGCATCCGTCCAATGCAGCTCGCAATCGAATACACCCATGCCGCCCGGATCCTGTATCGACAGATTGGCGACCACCTTCATCTGCGTTCCGACGGGCAGGCTGTCGGCAAACAATTCCAGCTTGCGCGTGCCGAGCAAAAAGCCAAGCCGCACCGGCTCACCCGCTTCCAAAGCCTGTATGCCCGCAAACGCTCCTATGCCCTGCGCCATGATTTCCATCAGCGAGGTCGCCGGCAATGCCCCGTCAACCAACAAGATGTGTTTTTCCCCCACACCGGCTTGGGCGCAAACGTGTTTCGGGCTGTATTCCGTCACACAGTCGAGCAATACCATATGGCCGCTATGTGGCAATAAAGAAGCAACATCATGAATGGGGCAAATTAAATTTACAGTCATAAAGGTCGTCTGAAAACAGAATACGTTAGAATAGCGCGATTATATCAGACCCTAGAATGTGTTAAGCTATTTCGTTAAAATACATCACAATGTAAACTTTTGAAAACCATCATGTCATCCAACATTTGCCGTTTTTCTTTCAATATCGCCGCTTGGCACGCTTCAAGCAGTAAAATCGCCACGCCCGAACAATGGCGGCAATGGGCTTCAGGCGCATTAGACGCTGCCGGGCTGCCCGACCACAAACCCGCGCTTGCCTTCCTGCCCGCTCTGCAACGCCGCCGTTTGGGCAAAGCCGCGCGCTTGATTTGCGACGCCTCGTGGGAATTGGCGGAACAATATCCCGGCAGCCCGTTGGTTTACGCCTCGCATGACGGAGAAATCAACCGCAGTTTCGAATTATGGCTGGGACTGTTGCAAACCGACAGCGTTTCCCCGACTTCCTTCGGGCTGTCCGTCCACAACGCCCCCGCCGGACAATGGTCCATGCTGCGCAGCGACATGAGCGAACACACCGCCCTCGCCGCCGGCAGCGACAATTTTGAAACCACTTTGGCAGAAGCCTATGCCCTGCTGCAAGACGGCGCACCATCCGTGTTAGTCTTAATCGCCGACGACCCTTTGTCCGACGACTATCCCGTCCACGCCACACGCGCCCCGTTTGCCTACGCCCTGTCGCTTGTGCTGACGCAGGGAGACGACTACACACTCAGCCTCGATGTCAACAATACGTCGTCTGAAAACCCGTCCGACCTGCTGTCTGCCGATTATTGGGGCGCGCTCGACTGGGTCCGTTTTTTACTTTCAGACGACCTTTCGGCAGAATGGCAACATGAAAAGCGCCGCTGGACGTGGTGCAAAAAACCATGAAAACCCTAGACTACTGCCGCCGCTTCTTCGCCACCTTGTTCGGCTTCATCCTCTTCGGCGTTGCGGGCGTATTGTTCAAAATCGCACTTTTGCCCTACACGCTCAAGTCCACCAAAGGCGACATCAAACGCCAGCTTGAAGCGCGGCGCATGATAGGGAAAGTCTGGCGGTTTTTCGTCGGCTATCTGCAATGGTCGGGCGTATTGAGCGTCCGTTTCAACGGCTTGGAAAAACTCGGCCGACCGGGGCAGCTCATCCTTGCCAACCATCCCTCGCTCTTAGATGTCGTTTTGCTGATCAGCCACTGTTCCGAGCCGAACGTACTGGTCAAAAAAGACCTGTTGAACAATCCCAGCATGAAAAGCCAAATTATTGCTTCCGGCTACATCCCCAACGATGAAAGCATGGAAATGTTGGAAGAAATCGACGCCGTGTTCAAAAGCGGACAAAGTTTGCTGATTTTCCCCGAAGGCACGCGCACAGGCTGGGACGGACAGGTTAAAATGCACCGTGGCGCGGTATCGCTCGGTTTGCGCAGCGCATCGGTCATCACCCCCGTGTGCATCAAAATGACGCCGCCCAATTTCAAAAAAGGCCAGCCTTGGTACAAAATACCGCCGCACAAAATCCATTATGAAATCACCGTCGGCAACGACATCCTGCCCGAAGAATGGCTGGCGGAAAAACCCCTACCCATCGCCGCAAGGCGTTTAAACGAATACCTTCAAGACTATTTCACAAGGAAAACCACATGAATAACTTAGAAAACCAAATCAAAGAATTAATCATCGACAGCTTGGGGCTGGAAGACATCACCCCTGCCGACATCGGCAGCGAAGACCCGCTCTTCGGCGACGAAGGCTTGGGTCTGGATTCAGTCGACGCGCTGGAACTCGGTTTGGCAGTACAAAAAACCTTCGGCTTCCAGCTCGACGGCGAAAACGACAACCTGCGCGACAACTTCGCCAACGTCAAAACACTGGCAGAATTCGTCAAAAGCCGTCAGGCATAAAAGGAGAAGCGATATGACCGAACAAGAAGTACGCACCCTTCTGACCGATGCACTGGTCAACCTGTTTGAAATCGAACCCGAGCGCATCAAACCCGAAACCAACCTCTACGAAGATTTGGAAATCGACAGCATCGACGCCATCGACCTCATCGACCACATCAAACGCGAAACCGGCCGCAAACTGCAAGCCGAAGACTTCCGCAACGTGCGCACCGTAGAAGACGTGGTTCAGGCGGTTTTGAAAGTACAGGCGCAAGATTCCTGATTCTGATTTAAACCGGCATATTTTCAGACGGCCTTGTCAATTGGCAAGGTCGTCTGAACATCAATAGCATCCATGAAAATATTAGGAAAACTCCTGCTGACCCTCGCCAGCCTTGCCTATCCGCTCCTATGGTATTACGGCAGGGAAAACGGCGCGTTTTTCTGGCTTGCCGCCGCCATGTTCATCCTGTGGCTGATACGCGCCGCCATGCCGCAAACCACAGCTCAACGCATTACAGCGATTATCCTTGCCGCCTTTTTCGCCGCTGTACTGGTTTTCAGACGACCCGACTCGATGTATTGGTATCCCATCGCCGTCAACGCGCTGATGCTTGCCGTTTTCGGCGGCAGCCTGTTTGCCAAACAAACCGTCATCGAACGCCTCGCCCGACTGCAACACCCTGACCTGCCGCCCGAAGGCGTGCGCCACACCCGCCACGTTACGCAAATCTGGTGCGGCTTCTTCATCCTCAACGGCGCAACCGCCGCCATTCTGGCTGGCTTGCAATATTACGACTGGTGGGCGGCTTATACCGGCATTGTGTCGTATGTGTTGATGGGGCTTTTGTTTGCCGGAGAGTGGGTGTATCGGAAAGCCGTATTGAAGGTTTAAGCCGACCAATTGCCGATTCTGACAATATTTTTGATTTAATAACTTATTACCCAACCCATGCGCCTTACTCAAATCCTATCCTCCGACCTGCCCCAACAAGACCTTATCGCCACCCATCCGAATTGGACGCGCGCTGATTTCAACCGTGATGCTTTCCGGCTGTCAGGTCGTCTGAAAACGGCAAACGTGCAAACTGCCGCGTTGTGGTTTGACGATGCCGCGCTGTTTGCCTGCGCCGTACTGGCGGTATGGCATTCGGGCGGGCGGGTGTTGCTGCTGCCGAATCTGGCGCGGGACAATTTGGACTGGGGGCGGACGGCGGATGTGTTTTTGACGGATTCCGAAGATTTGCAAAGCAAGTTGGGCAGTCAAACCGAACAACGCGATGACTCCGGACAGCCGTTGAATGTGCAAGCCAGCCCACCCGTATGGCACCTGCCCGATTTGCTTGCACACACGTCGCCTGAAAACCCGACACCCGCCCCTGAAAACCATCTGATTCCCGACCATGCCGAAGCGTGGCTGAAAACGTCGGGTTCCAGCGGCGAGGCGCAGGTTATTGTGAAAACCGCCGCGCAGATGCGGGCGGAAGCCTTGATGTTGGCGGACGCGCTGCCATTCGGACGCGGCGGGGAAACGGTTATCGGCAGCGTTATTCCGCAACACCTTTACGGCTTCACTTTCCGTTTCGCGCTTGCGCTGACAATGGGCTGGCCTATGGAGCGGCGGCAGGCGGTTTATCCGGAAAACCTGCTCGCCGGCACGGCGGCGCATGAAAAAGTGGTGTGGATTGCCAGTCCGGCGGTACTCAACCGCTTGGGCGAAAACCGCAACTGGCAGAGCATCGGACATAAAATCGCGGGCATCGTGTCGGCGGGCGGCGCGCTGCCCGAAGCCACGGCGGATTTGCTGCAACAGGCTGCCGTCCGCCCGTTTGAAGTGTACGGCAGCACCGAAACCGGCGTGATTGCGTCGCGTCGTGAACGCCAAGAATGGCAGCCTTTCAAAGGCGTGGAAATCGGGCAGAATGAAGAAGGCGCATTGTGGGCATCTTCGCCGTGGTCGCCCGAACGCCGCCAGACCGCCGACTTAATCGAGCCGCAGCACGACGGTTTCCTGCTGCTCGGCCGCCAAGACCGCATCATCAAATTCGAGGACAAACGCGTGTCGCTGACCCAAATCGAACACGAACTTTTACGGCATCCGTGGATTGCCGACGCCCATTGCGGACGCCATCCGCAACATCAGCGCATCGCCATATGGGCGGCGTTGAACGCGGACGGTATCGCCGCCCTGCGCGACCAAGGTAGAGCCGCCGTTGCCGACGCGCTCAAACGCCACCTTGCCGCCACGCAGGACACCATCGCCCTGCCCCGTTACTGGCGTTTCGCCGACAGCCTGCCGCGCAACGCTCAGGCAAAAATCGCCGCCGCCGATTTTCAGACGACCTTTACCATCGCCCAAATATCGCCCGTTTGGTCAAAAACATCATCTGAAGAAGAAACCGCCGCCGAAACCTTCATCGGCCGCGTGCCGCTCGATTTGGTCTATTTCGGCGGCCATTTCGCCACTTTTCCGCTCGTACCCGGCGTAGTCGAGCTGCAATGGGTGCGCGATCTGGCGGCGCGTCATCCGTGGGGCAGGCAGCGCGTCGGCCGCGTGGAAAATTTGAAATACCAGCAGTTTGTCCGTCCGCATGACGAAGTGTCGGTGGAACTGAAATACGATGAGGCCAAAAACAAATTGAGCTTTAAAGTCAGCAACGGCGACAATCCGTGCGCATCGGGTCGGATTGTGTTCGAGGTCGTCTGAAAATGCTTTTTAGGTTCCGCCCTCTCCTGCGGGAAGAGGAAAACCTGCAAATCGGGGATAATCCCGTTCAAACCCAATATAGTGGATTAACCTTAAATCAGGACAAGGCGACGAAGCCGCAGACAGTACAGATAGTACGGAACCGA